>JAMFSG010000416.1 GCA_026225155.1 Verrucomicrobiota bacterium | reverse complement strand
TTCGCGTAGCCATCACCGGCGCGGCCGGCCAGATCGGATATTCACTTCTGTTTCGTATCGCTTCCGGCGCAGCGTTCGGCCCGGATCAACCGGTCATCCTGAACCTCATCGAAGTGCCCGATGAAAAAGCCCTGAATGCGCTGAACGGCGTCGTAATGGAACTCGACGACTGCGCATTTCCGCTGCTCAAAGGCATCGTGCCGACTTCCGATTTGAATGAAGGTTTCAAAGGCGTGAATTGGGCGTTGCTCGTCGGCGCCGTGCCGCGCAAAGCTGGCATGGAACGTAAAGATTTGCTCGGCATCAACGGAAAAATTTTCACCGGCCAAGGCAATGCCATCGCCAAGAACGCTGCGAGCGACATCCGCGTGCTCGTCGTCGGCAATCCGTGCAACACCAATTCGCTCATCGCCGCGAACAATGCGCCCGGCGTGCCGAAGGAACGTTTTTTCGCGATGACCGCGCTCGACGAAAACCGCGCCAAATCCCAGCTCGCGAAAAAAGCCGGCGTGGACGTCACCGCCGTTTCCAATCTCGCGATTTGGGGAAATCACAGCGCGACGATGTATCCCGATTTCTTCAACGCGAAAATTTCCGGCCAGCCGGTTCCGACCGCGATCAAAGATGAAGCGTGGCTCAAAGGCGATTTCATTTCCACCGTGCAACAGCGCGGCGCGGCCATCATCAAGGCGCGCGGACTTTCCAGCGCCGCGAGTGCCGCGAACGCCGCCGTGGACACCGTCCGCAAACTCGTCACGCCCACCGCGCCCGGCGACTGGTTCAGCGTCGCTGTCCATTCCGACGGCAGCTACGGCATCGAGAAAGGTTTGATCTTCAGCTATCCGATCCGCAGCAACGGCACGAATTTCGAGATCGTCCAAAATGTGCCGCTCAACGAATTCAGCAAAGCAAAAATCACCGCGACGGAAAATGAATTGAAGGAAGAAAAAAGTTTGGTCGCGGATTTGTTGGGGAAATAAAAACGGACACAAACGCGCCGTCATCCGCACAGAAATTCAGCCGCCGGGTGAAGGAAAAGCTAGGATAAACGCAGGGCGCGAAAAAATTTCACTGCCGGATTGAATGTTTCATGGCTTTACCATCTCCGTGCGATATTTCGGGAGGAGTGCCATGATTTTCGTCATCATCGCAGCCTGATCGGCGGAGTTGGGTTTGGGCGGCGGCGTTGTCCGAGTAGCCACCGGAACTCCGATCGCGAGAAAGAGTTCCTCTTGTCCAGCTGGCGAGCAAATGCAAAGCAACCGCGCAGGTTGCTTGGAAGTGTTGGTGAAGGAATGTGGTGCGTTGGCCGGAATGTTGATGGTTTCCCCGGTTCGCACGACTGATTTTTTGCCGCGAAAGGTGGCTTCGATTTCACCTTCGAGGATGGTAAATGATTCCTCGAAGTCGTGGCGATGAGGCGGAGGGCCGCCGCCCGGTGGAACGTGCATGTCAATGAGACAATAGCGACCGTCGGTGTCGTCACCGGAAAGCAGAATGGTATAGGTGTCTCCGACGATGCCGAGGTGGCGAAGGCTCTCGTCTTTGTTAGAATCCGCGACCGCAAGCTTGCGGAGAAGGCTGTCCGCTGGAATTGGTGAGATGGGTTGCGCGGTGATTGAATTGTGGTTCATAGTTTTGATTTCTCCAGATGAAATTGTCCGCTCACGTGCCCATCTTATCGGGCACCCAGTTCCAAAATAATCTTATCAAGATGCGTCGTTCACAAAATGGGGTGAAGCCCCCATCCCGCAGCGTCAGCCTGAAAAACTTCTGGCTGTGGATAAAAACATCAGTCGGATTTTCCCCGCATTGCCAGCCGCATGATTTCCGTTTAGTTTCGCACGCGTATGGCCTTTGATTCCTTCCGCGATTTCGTCAACGCCCTCGACAAGGCGGGCGAACTCAAACGCATTTCCCAGCCTGTCGCCACCGAACTTGAGATCACCGAAATCGCCGACCGCGAAATGAAATTGCCCGGCGGCGGCAAGGCGTTGCTGTTCGAAAAGCCCACCGTCAACGGCGTCGTCTCGCCGTTTCCCGTAGCCATCAACACGCTCGGCTCGCACAAGCGCATGGCCATGAGCATGGGCGCGGAATCCGTGGACGAAGTCGCGAACGAACTCGGCGCGTTGATGAAAGCCAAACCGCCGACCAGTTTTAAGGAAGCTATCAAACTGCTCTCGCTCGCGTTGGATTTGCGCCACGCGAAACCGAAGATGGTGAAGAGCGGCTCGTGCAAGGATGTGATTCATAAATACGATGCGCCAGCATCACGCAAAGAACCGTGGCCAGCGGCACCGCAAATTGTTGAATCGTTAAATAGTTCAATCGTTAAATCGGAAAAGACCGACGCACCAAACGCAAATTCCAATTCAACGATTCAACGATTCAACGATTCAACTCCCCCAACTCTGCTCAATCTTCCAATCTTAAAATGCTGGCCGCTCGATGGCGGACGCTTCATCACGCTGCCGTGCGTCGTCACGCGCGACCCGGACACCGGCGAGCGCAATCTCGGCATGTATCGCATCCAGATTTACGACGACAAAACTACCGGCATGCACTGGCAGTTGCAGAAAGTCGCTGCGCGTCACGGCCGTCGTTATTACGAACGCGGCGAGCGCATGCCCGTCGCCATTTTCATCGGCGGTGACCCGATGTTTCCGTTCGCCGCGACCGCGCCGATGCCGGACGGGTTGGACGAATTTCTGCTCGCCGGCTATCTCCGCAAAAAATCCGTCGAGATGATCAAGTGCGAGACGAACGATCTGGAAGTTCCCGCCAACGCCGATTTTGTCATCGAAGGTTACATTGACCCGACCGAGCCGTTGCGCGACGAAGGGCCGTTCGGCGATCACACCGGCTATTATACTTTGCCCGAGCCGTATCCGGTTTTCCACATCACGGCCATCACGCACCGCAAGGACGCGGTGTATCCGGCGACCATCGTGGGTATTCCGCCGATGGAAGATTTTTACATCGGCGGCGCGAGCGTGAAATTATTTTTGCCCATCTTCAAGATGAACTTCCCCGAGATCGTGGACATCGCGCTGCCGGCGGAAGGCGTTTTTCACAATCTTGTTTTTGTCAGCATCAAGAAAACCTACCCGATGCAGGCATACAAGATCATGCACGGCCTATGGGGCATGGGGCAGATGATGTTTTCCAAATACATCGTGGTCGTGGATGACGACTGCGACGTGCACAACACCAGCGAGGTGCT
>JAMFSG010000415.1 GCA_026225155.1 Verrucomicrobiota bacterium | reverse complement strand
TCCTGGATTGAAAAAATCCATCGGCGAAGAATTATTGAAAGAACACGTCAGCTACGGTCCGCTGGTGCAGAAGTTGTTGAAAAAATTTAATGGGAAGGACGGCGTGTCGCCGTCCCAAAAAGAAAAAACAGGGACGGCGACACGCCGTCCCTCCCAAAATGTTGTGAAGGCTTTCGCGCACATCACCGGCGGCGGTTTTGTGGACAACATTCCGCGCGTGCTGCCAAAATCGCTCGACTGCGTCATCAAAAAAGGTTCGTGGGACATGCTGCCGATTTTCCAAATCATCGAAACGAAAAGCGGCGTGCCGGACGACGAATTGTATCAGGTCTTCAACATGGGCATCGGCATGGTGAGCATCGTCTCGGCGGAAAAAGCGAATGACGTTTTGAAATTCATCAAGTCGCAGAAGCATAACGCGTGGATCATCGGCGAAGTCGTCAAAGGCAAGGGCATAGCGCGGGTGGAGTAAATGAAAATCCTCGTCATCGGTTCGGGCGGACGCGAACACGCCCTCGTTTGGAAACTCGCGCAATCGCCGCACGCCACGCAGATGTGGTGCGCGCCCGGCAACGCGGGCATCGCACAGGAACGGCTCGCGAAAAATAATTCCGCCGTCGAATGCGTCAATCTTTCCGCCGATGATTTGCCAAAACTGCTCGCGTTCGCGCAGGAAAAGAAAATCGAACTCACCGTCGTTGGGCCGGACAATCCGCTCGCGCTCGGCATCGTGGATTTGTTTCAGCAAAATGGTTTGCGCATCTGGGGGCCGAACCAAAAAGCCGCGCAGTTTGAATCGTCCAAAGTTTTCTCACAAAATTTCATGGAGAAATACGGCATCCCGACCGCCGCTGCCGGGACTTTTTCCGATCCAGTTGCCGCAAAAAAATTTACCGCGACGCTCGGCGGCAAATGTGTTGTCAAAGCCGACGGCCTCGCGCTCGGCAAAGGCGTTTTGATGTGCGCCAACCAAGCCGAAGCGGAAAAGGCCGTGGACGAAATCTTGGTCGGCAAAGCGTTCGGCGCAGCGGGCGCTCGCGTCGTCATCCAGGAATTTCTCGAAGGCATCGAAGTTTCCCTGCACGCACTGTGCGATGGCAAAACCGCAAAAAATTTTCCGACGTCGCAAGATCACAAACGCGCGCTTGACGGCGATCTCGGTTTGAACACCGGCGGCATGGGCACGTATTCGCCCACGCCGTTCATGACCGACGCGGAACTCGCCGATGCCGCCAGAAAAATTCTCGAACCGTTCATGCGCGGCTGCGCGGCGGAGCAGATCAATTTCTGCGGCATTTTGTATCCCGGCGTGATGCTGACGAAAGCCGGCCCGAAAATTTTGGAATTCAACGCGCGCTTCGGTGATCCCGAAACACAGGTTTATCTGACGCGCCTGGAAAATGATCTCGTCGAACTGCTCGATGCCAGCGTCAACGGCACGCTCGATAAAATCGAATTGAAATGGAAACCGGCGGCGAGCGTGTGCGTGGTGATGGCCAGCGGCGGTTATCCGGGAAATTACGCGAAGGGCAAAATCATTTCCGGGCTGGACGACGCGGCGAAATTGCCGGACGTAAAAATTTTCCACGCCGGCACGGCGAACAGCGGCGATGAAATCGTCACGAACGGCGGACGCGTTTTAGGCGTGACGGCCTTGGGCAAAGATTTGCGCGCCGCGCAAGCCGCCGCTTACGCCGCCGTGGAAAAAATCAAATTTGAGGGTGCTCATTTCCGCCGCGACATCGCCGCGAAGGCGTTTGAAATCGAAAGTTAGTTTCTCTTTGGTTCGATTGCAAAATCTTGTTGAGCTTTCGCTGTCTCGCCAATTGCCTCGTAGCATTCACCTCGTGAGCGGTATGCCGATGGAGAAATAGGGTTCAATTGAATCGTTGCCGAATAATCAGCAATCGCGCTTGAATAGTCATGTTTGTCGTTTTTATAAATTTGCGCTCGCATGGTATAGGCGTTTGCGATCCAATAACTCTTATCTGTATTATTGCCGCCAGACACGTTGGAAAAATCAGCAGAGTTTTGGTTTACACTCTCAATAACTGCGGTGTAGTCCGCAATGGATTCGTCATATTCTCTTGATTTTTCGTAAGCGTCCGCCCGTCCTAAAAGAGAACCAACATCATTTGGTTTTAAATCCAAATAATGAGAATAGTCAGCTATAGCTTCTTTTTCGCCTCCTCTATTCGCAGGCAGGCGTAAATATAAGCCAGCTCGCTCCCATAAAGCTTTGGCTAAAGTGGAATCAAGTTCGATAGCGTGATTAAGATCATCAAGTTCTGCCTCATATTCACGTTTAGCATCATGCTCATAAGCACGCTTTAGATACGCCTGAGCCGTTGGGAGTGACGGTTGTTCAACTATTCCGTTTGCTTTTTTGGAATCATCCAATTGGATGCGCATAACTCCGACTGCCCCACGCAACTTCAGAAGTTCATTGAATTGTGCTTCTGACAATTTTTTAGCCTCGCCAATTTCCGCGAGACGATTGGAAAGACTTTCGTTATAGGCCTGTAATTGCCGGATTTGTGCGGCCAGCGGCGTTTGCTGTTGCTGGAGAATCTGGTTTTGCGCGCGCAATTGCGCGGCTTGGTGCGCTTCAAAAATTCCCGCGCCCACGGTGGCGACGAGTGCGGCGGTGATGAAAGCTTTTTGGATTGTAGTCATGGCAATGGTTTTGGTTACGGCAACAGTAGTGGAAGTTGAAATTGCTGTTCCGGTCAAAACAACAGCGGCGGAAATCGTGGCGGCCAAGCCGATCGGCGCGGATTGGACGGCGTTGGCAGAAATCAAAACAGCGAGTCCGCTCGCACCGATGGTGACGTTGCGTTTCGAGAAAAATTCGCGCAGGCGTTCGACGGCGCGGCGTCTTCGTTCGTGCCCAAAGTTTCGCCGACTTCGCGCAAATTTTTATTTTCAAAATAGCGGAGCAGAATCGCGCTGCGGTCGGTTTCGTCGAGCGCGGCCATCGCGTCGTCGAGCAGCGGTTCGATTTGCGTCCAGTCGTTGGCGGTCGCATTCATAGCGTTCATTTCCACGGCGATCTGTTCGCGCAATTGACGGCGCGATTCTTTGCGGATTACGTCAATCGCCGTCCGCCGCGCGACTTGATAAAGCCACGCGGTTAAGATCGTTTCCGGTTTTAATTTATCGGCATTCTTCGCGAGGTCGCTGAAAACAGATTGCGTGATTTCCTCGGCGAGTTGCGATGAACGGACTTGGCGCAGTGCGGCGGAATAAACGAGGTTCACGTGACGGTTCACCAGCGCGGTGAATGCGTCCTGCGAATGGTCGCGTGCAAATTGTCGCAGCAGTTCAAGGTCGGTCGCCGTCATTTTCATAAACATATCGCCGCCGATGGATGAAATCCGACAAATTATTTTTAAGTTTCTTGGGAGGGACGCCGTGGCGGCGTCCTTAAAATTATTTCAGCGGCAAAAATAATGGGACGGCGACACGCCGTCCCTCCCGAAAAATATTGTGGCCGTGCGCAAGCAACTTTACTTTCGCCATTTTGTGGCGCACTTTAATTGCCTTATGATTCGATGGTTTTTTGGTTCGCTGGCGGTGGTTTTAGCGACGCAAATCCAGGTGCGCGCAGATGCAGCACTTTTGAAATCGGACGTTCTGGAAAGCAACGTCGCGTATCTGCGCGTCGGCGCGGCGGGGAAAAATCTGGCGGATGAAATCAGCGCGGCGGAAAGCGCGCTGGCGGTTTCCAATAAAACGGTCGGCATGATTTTGGATCTGCGGTTTGCCGATGGCGATGATGCGGGTGCGGCAAAAATGGCGGCGGATTTTTTTGCGGCTCAAAAAACGCCGCTGGCGATTTTGGTGAACGGCGAGACGCGCGGCGCAGCGGAAAAATTGGCGGTGGATTTACGTGAAGCGCGCGCCGGTTTGATTTTTGGCAGCGCGGCGGCGGATTTGCAGCCGGACATCGCGGTGGCAGTGAAACCGGCGGACGAAAAAAAGTTTTTGGAAAATCCATATTTGTCGTTGGCGCAAAGCGAAACGAATTTCACCGGTGCGAACAGTCCTGATTTTTCGCCGACAAATAATTTTGCGTCCATGATTGACCACACGAGCGAGGCGGATTTGGTGCGGCAAAAAATCAAGGACGGTTCCGACGAGGAAGATGACACACCCATCGCGCGTCCTTTGCCGTCGAAACCAGTGATCCGCGATCCGGCGCTGGCGCGGGCGGTGGATTTTTTGAAAGCACTGGCGATTTTGCCGCCGGCGCGCGGTTGATTTCAGATTCACGATTGGTTATTTTCACTCTTCGCGTTTTTGATGAAGACGATCCTTTTTCTTTGCACCGGTAATATTTGCCGCAGCCCGATGGCTGAGGCGCTGTTTCGTCACGCGGTGCGCGGGCGCGGCGATTTTCGCGTGTTGTCGGCGGGCATCGGCGCGATTGACGGGCAGGTGCCGTCGCATTATTCCGTGCTGGCGATGCGCGAGCTTGGTATTGATATTTCCGGCCAGCGCAGCCGTCAACTCACGGCGGAACTGGTGCGCTCGGCGGATTATATTTTTGGCATGACGCACGGCCATGTGGACACGGTCAATCTGCTGTATCCGAAGGCGCAGGAAAAAACTTTTTTGCTGCGTGAATTTGATGACACGCTGGAGCCTTACGAAAAAGACATCAGCGATCCGATCGGCAGCAGCTATCCGGTTTATGTGGATTGCCGCGATCAGATTGAACAAGGCGTGGCCACGATTGTGAATTTTATGGAACAACAACATATTTTGTCTGCGGCAACGGGTGAAACTGCCATCAAGCCGGTGAATTTTGCGTTCGGCGCCGACCACGGCGGTTTCGAAATGAAAGAAGCGCTCAAGG
>JAMFSG010000414.1 GCA_026225155.1 Verrucomicrobiota bacterium | reverse complement strand
GCGCCTGCGTAGCCGGTGGCAGATTGAGTTTGATGTTCGCCGTGCGCTCCATCTGCAAGCTGATCATCATGAACGACGCGAGCAAAAAGAACATGATGTCAATCAGCGGAATGATGACGATCCGTGATTTGCGTGGCCGGATGGGCGAAGGCAATTTCATTTCGCTGAAATTATTTTGACGTTTCCAATTTTTTGCCACCGACCATGACTTCAACATTCGTCGCCGCTGTTTCCAGATCGAATTGCAACTGCGTCAATTTCGTGGAAAAAAAGTTGAATGGAATCAATGCAAAAATCGCGATGCCCAATCCGCACGCCGTCGCGATCAAGGCTTCGCCGATGCCGCCAGTGACGGCAGAAACAGAAAGCTCCGCGCTGCCGATGTTCAAAAACGCGCGCATCAAACCGGTCACCGTGCCGAGCAAACCGAGCAACGGCGCGAGCGTGACGAGCGTGTCCATCACCGTTAGAAAACGGCCGGCGCGTTTGAGTTCGATGCCGGCGGCAAGTTGGAGCGCGCCCTCAAACGAAGTGTGAACGTGATTCAATCCGCGATAAATCATGCGAATGACGGGATCTTCCGAACCCTCGCCAATTTTCGTCGCGGCGGCGACATCGGAATTTTCCAGCGCGGCGAGCAGTTGCTCCAGTTTTTGCGGATCGCGTTTTTGACTTTCGCGCCACCACCAAAACGCGCGTTCGCCGACGACGGCGACGGCGACGAGCGCGCTGATGAGAATCGGCCACATGATCGGGCCGCCTTTGACGAAGAATTGGAAGACAATGTTTGCGAGCATAATTTTATTTGAAAAATTGATTTGGAAAATCAGTTGAGTTGCAGTTTGTAAGTTATTTTGGTTTCAAAAAGTTGGTTGCCGTTGCCGGCCGGCAAATGCCAGTGACGTTTGATAAAATCCACCGCGTTGCGATCTAGAATTCCGAAGCCAGATGATTCCTTCACATCCACGGAAATGACATTTCCCGCCGCGTCGCCGCCGAGCGTGAGCGTGACGACGCCCTGCTCTGCTTCTTCAAGCGCAATTTTCGGATAAGCCGGCTGTGGCCGATCGCCGCTCGCACCGGTGCTGCCAACGGAATTGATTTGTGTCGCCACGCGCATCGGTTCGAGCGGCGGCGCGGATGCAAGCTTCGCCGGCGCGACGAGTGTGCCGATTGTCGGCACGGAAAAATTGATGTTCGGCGCTTGCGGAATCGCGACGACGACTTGCGGCGTGTCGTTTTTTTCTTCGTCCACCGGTTTTTTTTCAACGGTTTGCGACGGCGGCAAAATCATTGGTTCGACTACGACAGGAATTATTTCCTGCAATGGCGGAACGGGTTTGATGGAAATCATTCCGCGCCGCGCACCAAAAATTCCGATCAGCAAAAAAAGGATGCAAACCGAATTCACCCACGCAAGTTTGAGATTGGAATCACGGTTCGCCGTCGGCAGGCAGAAACGCGCGAGTTCGTCTTTCAACTCGTAGCCGGAATTCATCCGATTTGCATCCGTGTTTTTCAAGATTTCAGAAGGTGTAACTCACCGAGCCGAAGAGTCCAATCCGCTCACCATATTGCGGCGCGTTGACGCCGACGCCGGAGCCATCGCGCAGTTCGTAGCTGTTGTCGGTGAGGTTTACGATGTCGAGCCGCAGTTTCAAGATCTGGTTTTTCTCGATCTTGAATGCCTGTTCTGCGCCGACATTCACGGTGTAATAACCGGGAACGGTCGTGCCGTTTGGAATCGGATTGTCCGTGCCGGGTTCATCGCCGCCGCCGTCCGCGCGCAAACCGCTGCCGTAAATCGCATCAATATAAATGCGCGTGCCGGCTTTTTCGCCTTCCTTCCAAGTGTAAGCCGCACCGAACGAGCCGCTGACCGCTTGATCGTGATCCAGATTGATCCAATGATTTTTGACGTAAGCCAGATCGGTTGG
>JAMFSG010000035.1 GCA_026225155.1 Verrucomicrobiota bacterium | reverse complement strand
TATATTTCGTCCGTTCCTCTCAATCCAATTTCACTTCCGCACAAACGATTTGCCTGTTACAAAATCCGTATGGCAGCTAAATCAAAGATCGGTTTTCTTGGCGCGGGTAAAATGGCGACCGCGCTCGCCAAAGGTTTCGTCAATGCTGAAATTGTTTTCCCACGCGAAATCATCGCCGCCGATCCTTACAATGTTGCGCGCAAACATTTTACTGACGAAACCGGCGCGAATGTTGCCGCATCCAATCTCGAAGTCGCGCAGGCCGCGAACATTTTGATTCTCGCCACCAAGCCGGATCAAGTCGCCGCCGCGCTCACGGAAATTTCCAGCGCGTTCACCAAAAAACATCTGCTCATTTCCATCGCCGCCGGCGTGACGCTGGCGAAACTGGAAAATAATTTACCCGCTAGTGCGCGTGTCATTCGCGTCATGCCCAACACGCCTGCGCTTGTCGGCGCGGGAGCCTCGGGTTTTGCTTTGGGAAAAAACGCCAGCGTCGCTGACGCCGAACTGGCGAAAAAACTTTTATCCGCCGTCGGCAGCGCATTTGCCGTGAAAGAAAGTTTGCTCGACGCCGTGACCGGTTTGAGCGGCAGCGGCCCGGCCTATGTTTATCTTTTCATCGAAGCGTTGAGTGATGGCGGCGTAGCCGCCGGCTTGCCGCGCGACATCGCGACTCGGCTTGCCGCGCAAACCGTTTTAGGCAGCGCCAAAATGGTTTTGGAAACCGGCCAGCATCCCGGCGCGCTCAAGGATCAAGTGACCAGTCCCGGCGGCACGACGATCGAAGGCTTGCACGAATTGGAAAAAGGCAAACTGCGCGGCACGGTGATGAGTGCCGTCCGCGCCGCGACGGAAAAATCGAAGAAACTCGGGCAAGGTTGATTTTTATGAAAAACCCTTGGCTAAGAACACCGAAATCAAAACCATACATTTTACCAATTGATAAGAGGAAAATTAGGCATTTTTCCGACAAACTGCCGGCGGGATTTTTGAAGACACACCTTCTTCCAATTCCTTTTTTAGGAAATCCATTGAGTCCAGTAATTTTGTTAAGCTTAAATCCGGGATACGCTCCTAAAGAAGATGAAAAGCACCAACTGACTCCTAAATTCAAAGAGACATGCAGAAAGAGTCTCGCGCATAGAGAAATTTCATATCCTTTTTATTTTTTAGATCCAAAAATTGAAGGGGAAAATTCCGGTCCAGGTTATCGATGGTGGATGCGTAAACTCAGCCCATTGCTTAAGCAACTGAGGCAAGATGAAGCGTTTCTTTCAAAGCGATTGTTTTGCATTGAGTATTTTCCTTATCGCTCTCGAAATTACCGCCACATGAAAGAGCCGCTTGATTCACAACAATACGGTTTTGAGCTTGCCCGCGACGCTATGCGACGTAAGGCGCATATAATATTAATGCGAGCAAAACATCAGTGGTTTCAAGCTCTTCCCGAATTGGAAAAGTATGAAAATCTTTATATTCTTAAAAACCCCAGAAATCCGACAATAAGCAAAGGAAATATGCCAAAAGGATTTTGGAAAATTATTTCCGCACTTGAAGCAAGTTGAGTAGATGAGATGTAATTGCTAGCCATGCTCAAAAGCGTTTCATTAAACAAAGTATCTATAAAATTAATGGTTTTAAACTGATTAACGCTTGCGATTAAAACTTTCCTGCGAAAATTTTTGCGCGGCCAAAAATTCCGTGCGCACGCGAAAATTTTCATCCGACGGAAAATCAGTCCACCCAACTTCAAAATCTTTCTGCGCCACATTGAGCATGGCTTTTTCCCAATCCGCACGCTTCAATGAAACTGGCGGCGGTTGAATGGAACCTTGGATTAGTAGGCCAAATTTATTCCGGCGCTGCGCCGCGCCCGCGATTTTCTTGCCGTGCCAGAGCAGGTCGAATTTTTCGTGGCCGATAAAACACGCGCTGGGAATTTCGGATTTCGGATTTACGATTTCGGATTTGCGGCAGCACGGCGCAAGTTCGGTTTCGATTTTTAATTCTGCGAATGCGCTTTGAATCCACGCATGGATTCGACGGTAGCTTTCAACCGCCGCAAGCGAATGCCATTCGTGATCTGGCGGCGCGACAAAACTGTAAGTCCAATCCGCATCGTGTGGCACAATGCCGCCGCCCGTTGGCCGACGAATCAGTGGTCGCAAGTGCGTGACATTTTCCACCTCGGAAAATTTTTGAAAATAACCGAATGTTGCCGCCGGTTGCGTCCAGCCATAAAAACGCAAAACCGGCCGACCAAGTTGCGCGGCGGATTCAAGCAACGCTTCGTCCAATGCCATGTTGAACGCGGCCTCACTTTTGCCGGAATTTAGAAAAAGAAAATTCATTTCAACCACGGATAAACACAGATGAACACGGATAAAAACTGAAATTGGTGGGGCGAGCGTTCCCGCGAGCCGAGGCGTCAAACTTCCCTGCCACGCGCGGCTCGTGAGGACGCTCGCCCCACCAAGCCAACAAAATCAATTCGTGAAAATCAGCGTCATTCGTGTCAAACATTTTTTCATCCGTGTTCATCTGTGTTCATCCGTGGTTAATTTTTCACGCCGATTTGCGGGCAAAGATTTTGGATTTCGCAGTTCGCGCAATCGGGATTGCGCGCCATGCAGCGGCGTCGGCCGTGCCAGATGAGCCAGTGACTGAACAGTGTCCAATCTTTTTGCGGCACGAGCTTCATCAATTCCTGTTCAATTTTTACGGCATCAGTTCCTTTGACCAGACCGAGCCGATTACCCAACCGTGTAACGTGCGTGTCCACAACCACGCCGACGTTGATGTCGAATGCGTTGCCCAAAACGACGTTCGCCGTCTTGCGCCCGACGCCGGCGAGCGAATGCAATTCATCCATCGTGCGCGGGACTTTGCCGTCGAATTTTTCCACGAGCGCAGCGCAGCAGGCTTTGATGTTCTTCGCCTTGTTACGGAAAAAACCGGTGGTCTTGATGAACGTTTCAATTTCCACGATCGGTGCATCCGCAAAATCTTCCGCACTGCGATATTTTTTGAAAAGCTCCGTCGTGACAATGTTCACGCGTTTGTCCGTGCATTGCGCGGACAAAATTGTCGCGACCAACAGTTCGAGCGGATTGGAAAAATTCAGTTCGCAATGCGCATTCGGATATGTCCGTTGCAATGCGTCGCAAATCTTTTGCGTGCGTTTAATTTTTTCGGCTGTGCTTTCGCGCGGCATCAAAATGATTTTCTCACATTGCGGAAAAATAAAAAGCCCGGACACAAAATCCGGGCGCGAGTGAAATTAATTTTATTTTGCCGCCGGCGCGTTGGTTGAAACGACTGCCGTAACTGCGTTTGTCGGCGCGACGTAGGCCGGAGCGTTTGTGCCGAGAACTTCCGTGCTGCGCGCTTTTTGCGGCAGAATTTTGTCGAGTTTGCCAAAATACCAACTGCCGCCGATCACCGCGAGGATGATCAAAACTACGATGATTTTCGGCCACGGACTTTTCTTTTCGGCGAACGGATCAACCAAGTCGCGATGCGAACCCGGCGGCAATACCGCGATCTGCGTGAGGCTGGCGCCGAACGGCACGTTCAACTTGGCCTTCGAATTCACGGCCCAGCCGTTGGCGTCGAGAATCGGGCCAAGATTGCGTTTGCGCAATTGCAACCACGCCAAAATGACCGACGGCAGGGAGATCGCGAAGATGAGCAAAAGGATGACCAGCGGAATCAGCCACGACGGATGGATGTCAAAAATTTTTGCGAAAATCACACCGATCGCACCCATCAAAGTCGTCAGCACCAAACCGATGGCGGCGAGCGTGCCGGTGTCAATTTTCGTTGGCGCGGCGGCGGGCGGCGCGCTGGACGTGACGCCCGATTGCAGACTCGCCGTCGCCGCGGCATCCGCAGCGGCGGCGCGCTTGGCAACTTGTTCCTCGATGAAACGGGCAAGCTTTTTATACGGCGAGAAAAATGCCTGCCGCACGCTGATCGGATTGGCGACAATT
>JAMFSG010000413.1 GCA_026225155.1 Verrucomicrobiota bacterium | reverse complement strand
GTGGTTTCGCCGGCACCACCTAATGCGGAAGTGCGGGCGGCAAAGTGAATTGTAGAGCTGACTTTTGTGACGGCCATGATCGTATGAATTCGTGTCCCTTTTTACCCCAAGCAGGCGACTAGCCTGCTTTACTTGTTCATGGCGCAAACATAACTCCAAACGAGGATATCGCAAATGGAATTTTACAACCGCACTGCCAATCACATTTGCGTCGCCATTGTCCTCCGCACCGCCGACTTTGAAACTGGGTAATTTTCGGCGCGGAAAAATGTTGGAAAATGAAAAAGTTTGAACCGGCGACGTTGAAGTCTAAAATCTGTGCATGGCTGAAATTTTCCGCTACGAACATCGCGTCACTTACGCCGAATGCACCGTCGGCGATCATATTTATCACTCGCGCTATCTTGATCTGCTCGAAGCCGCGCGCGGCGAATTCATGCGTTCGCTCGGCACGACCGTTCTGGAATTGCAGGCGCAGGATTTTATTTTCCCCGTCATCGAAGCGCGGTTGCACTACAAATTTCCCGCGCGCTACGACGATTTGCTGACCATCGAAGTCCGGCCAACGCTCGTGGAACGTGTGCGCCTGAATTTCGGCCACCGCGTCACGAACCAAAACGGAAAACTGATCCTCGAAGCCGAAACGTTTCACGCCTGCACCAGCCGCGATGAAAAACCAAAACGCTTGCCGACGGAGTTGACAGAAAAATTGAAATTAACGTTGAGCCAGGAAATAGAAGCGAATCGAACGCACAAATAGTAATTTATTGAATGGATTTTCCGCTTGTCGTTTTCTTCAACGTGGCTCAGCTTTTTGGTCGTTAGACGGCTTAAATGTTATGAACAAAGCGTCAAAAGAGCGTTGGTGGTTGAGATTGCCCTTGGCTATTGTCTTGGCTTTTACAGCATCAGTTATTACGGACGTTGTTTTTACTGAAATCGTTGGCTTTCGTTTAATGTCAGTTGCGGTTTTGGCATGCGACAGCTTGCTTGTGGGATTCAACGGAGTTTTAGCAGGTGGAGTTTGTTTCCGACGAATTGATCGTGTGCTCGGTGCTATTGTATTAGTAGGATTTGGCGTTAGCTTTGAAATTATGTTGGAGGGTTTCTCAGACGAAGGTTCAGACAAAGAAATTTTCCATTTTCCAAGCCAAGCCATTATTACAGGAATCGGCGGATTATTGGCCGTTGCCTTCTATTACTGGCGAGGACGGGCTTCATTGAAATGATTCCACTACCTAACCCGCACTGGAGCTAAAGTTTATGCTGACTAAAAAATGATGCGCTTCACGGCGCATCATTCTTAAACACCTGCGTCGCCGTTTTGAGAAATTGATCGCGCGCCGTCCAACGGTCGTCGCTCGTGCTTTGCACCATGAAAATGGCGATCATCCCCGTTTGCGGATTCACGGACAGATCAGTGCCGAACATGCCGTCGTGACCGAACATGCCATTGCGCAAGTGATAACCCAAACTGTAATTCACTTTCGTCGCGCCGGTTTGTTCCTTGCGCAATTCATCCATCGCCGCGTGCGACAGGTAGCGTTTGCCATCCAATTCACCCTCATTGGCCAGCATGAGGCCATAGCGAAAAATGTCGTGCGTGGTGGAAAATAATCCGCCCGCCGCTTCGGGAAAACGGTGGACGCGATCGCTGTAGGGCTTGGTCAGAAAATCAATATTGCCGTGCACAAAACCGTTCGTTTCGCTGTTCGGGCCATACGCGCCAGCGAGCCGGGCGATTTGTTCAGCGCTCGGCCAAAAAGTTGTTTCTGTCATGCCAAGCGGATCGAAAAAATGTTTTTGCAAAAATTCTTCGTAAGGCATGCCGCTGACGATTTCAACAACGCGCGCGGCGATGTTCATGCCTTGATTGCCGTATTGATATTTTTCGCCCGGCTGCCATTGCAACGGACCGGTTACCGAACTGAGCGCCCGGTCTTTCAACGGCGTGCTGTCCGCGCCGGTGACTTTTTGAAGCTCGGACAAAGCCGTGAGTCCGCTGGTGTGGCTTAATATATTCCGGATGGTGACCGGACGAACCAAAGGTTTTAGCAGAACATGATCTTGGTCTTTTTCCGCGACGACCATCCAGTTATCGAGTTGCGGAATAAATTTTGTGACCGGATCGTCCAAACTGATTTTGCCTTCATCCACCAACATCATGATGGACGCGCCGACGAACATTTTGGACATCGAAGCCACCCAGAAAACATTGTCATCGCTCATCGGTTTCTTGGCTTCGACGTCCGCGTAGCCGAGAAGATTCTCGTGATGAATTTTGCCACTCTTGTCAGCAATGACAGCAACAATGCCCGCCAATTTATAACTATCTAAATAAGGTTGCATGGTCGCCGTCACTTCAGGACTCGGCGGCGCGGTGCTTTCTGCCGCCGGCGTCAAACCGGTTGTGAGCACGGATGAGAGAATGAACAAGGCGTAAAGGATATGCTTTTTCATATGGTTTATGTAGGTGGTTGATCAAAACGAAAGTAGATCGTTGGAGATGCGCATTCAACCATTCCTCATTTTCTATTTCGAGGAATTGCGCCGTTTCCGAATTGCTGATAGTCTGGCCGTTCCGTGATAAAGAAAAATCCCAGTCCCAAGCCGCTGCGCGTCGGCTTGATTTCGCTCGGCTGCGCCAAAAATCTGGTGGACGCCGAAATCATGCTCGGCTCGCTGCTCAAAGGCGGCGTCGAAATCACCAATGACGCCGCGACCGCCGACGCCGTCATCGTCAACACTTGTTCGTTCATTGACTCCGCGCAGGAAGAAAGCGTGGACACGATTCTCGAATCCGTCGAGCTGCGCGATGCGAACCAGCGCGGCCAGGCCGTCATTGTTTCCGGCTGCCTCTCGCAACGTTTCCGCGAAGAGCTGCCCAAGCTCATGCCCGAAGTGGACGCGTTCATGGGGATTGACCAAGTCGCGCAAGTCGGAAACATCGTCAACCAAGCCGTGCTCAATCGCGCGGGAAAAATTGGAATTCAGCAGCCGGAAGCAAAAAGTCGGAAACAAAAAGTCGTCGGTCGTTTGAATGAATTGGAAAAAAGTCGCGACATTTCCGATCATGAAAAAGAAGAATCCATTCGTGGCTCGGAAAAATTTGGAAAGACCAAAACGGTTGTCACGAAGCACGATTCACAATTCACGAATCACGAACCACTGTTTAACGTCACCGCGCGCCCGGTTTTCATTCCCGATTTTGAAACGCCGCGTTTTCGCCTGACGCCGAAACATTTTGCGTATCTGAAAATCGCCGAAGGCTGCAATCATCCGTGCAGTTTCTGCATCATTCCACGCATGCGCGGCTCGCATCGCAGCCGCACGCAAAAAGATATTGTCGCCGAAGCCAAAGCGCTTATCGCCGACGGCGTGAAAGAAATAAATCTGATCTCACAAGACTCGACTTATTACGGATTGGATTTGCGCCCGAACCATTCGCGCGCGATTTCTTCGCCGGAGAAATTCAACGCCGCCGCCAAATCACTTTCCGCCGATGCAACGACGATCTGTTCGCTGCTGCGCGAATTGAATTCGCTCAAAGGCGATTTCTGGATCCGCTTGCTTTACACGCATCCCGCGCATTGGACGGATGAACTCATCCAGACGATTGCCGAGTGCAAAAAAGTCGTGCGCTACATTGATATTCCACTCCAGCACATCCACGAAAACATGCTCGAACGGATGCGCCGCGAAACCTCGCAGCAATACATCGTGGATCTCATCAAACGCATCCGCGCGGGCATTCCCGGCATCGCGATCCGCACGACGTTTATTGTCGGTTTTCCCGGCGAAACCGAGGCGAGCTTCAACGCGCTGCTTGATTTCATTCGCGAAACCAAATTCGAGCGTCTCGGCGTTTTTGCATATTCCAAAGAAGACGGCACGCGCGCCGGCGCGATGGCTGGTCAGCTTTCCGACAAAGTGAAACAGAAACGCCGCGAACTCGCGATGCACGCGCAGCATGAAGTCGCGATTGCCGTTTCCGAAAGTTTTGTCGGCCGCGAAATCAAAGTTTTGATCGAAGGCGAAGCAAACGCGAAACAACTTCAAAGCGCGAATGTGAGTTCGTGGGAACACGGTTTGATTCGTGAGCCGGAAGCTCAAAACTCAAAACTCAAAATTAAAAACTATCTCGTCGGTCGCGGCGAAGCGGATGCGCCGGACATTGACGGACGCGTTTATGTTCGCGCGGCAAAAAAAGAATTGCCGGTCGGCGGATTTGCCAAAGTCAAAATCATCGGCCACACGGATTACGATTTGATTGCCGAGCCGGTTTGATGCCGGAGGCATGACCGAAAATAGCCCGCAGTTTCAACTGCGGGTTTCGCCAAAATAATTTCAAGTCCCGAAGGGACGACCGAAACGAGCAAATAAAGACTCGGTCGTCCCTCTGGGACGTGATTCGTTTTTGCATTTTTACCCGCAGTTAAAACTGCGGGCTATTTTCGGTCGTCGCTCTGCGACTTTCGGAAGCGCGTCGAATTAGTTTGTCCGCTGCCGCAAAAAAAATTACAACGGGCAAGGACAATTCAATTTTCTTAACTTATGGCCACACTCGTTTTTGACATCGAAACCTCCGCGCAACCGATCAAAAATTTTGACGAAGCGCAGCAGGAATATCTGTTCCGCGAAACCGAAAAGATCGACGACGCCATCGCCAAAAATGCCAAGCGCGAGGAGATCACTCGGTTCATGAGTTTGTGGCCGTTCACGTCGCAGGTCGTTTGCATCGCGATGCTGAATGCCGAGACCGGACGCGGCCAGTCCATTTATCTCGCCGAAGATTTTGAGGAAGAACCGGAAGAAAACGTGCCGGTGAAATTCGTTCCCTGCGCGGATGAAACCGAACTGCTCACCGCGTTCTGGGACGTCGCGAAACATTACGACAACATCGTCACCTTCAACGGCCGCGGCTTCGACGTGCCGTTCATTTATCTGCGCTCGGCGCTGCTCAACGTGCCGATCACAAAAAAGAACTGGCTCGGCTACCGTTACGCCGTTGAACCGCATTGCGACCTCGCGGAGCAGTTCACATTTTACAGCGTGAGCGGACGCGACGGCGCGGCGCGGCGGTTCAATCTGGATTTTTATTGCAAAGCCTTCGGCATCGAATCGCCCAAAAGCGCCGGCGTCACCGGCAATGACGTGACCACGCTGATGGCCGAGGGGAAATTCCGCGAGATCGCCGAATACTGCCTGCGCGACGTCCGCGCCACGGTGGAACTTTACAAAATCTGGAAGGAAAGGCTGGCGGGGATTAAATGAAAACTATGAAATCAAAATTAATAATCTTGGTGCTTCTCTTTTTGTCTTTTGAAAGAGCATTCGGAGCGAACTTAGAAACAAAAGGCGATACAACCAATGAGATGAAATGGTCTCTTGATTTCCTAGTCGTAGATGAAACTGGAACTCCGCTTCCAAAAGCGAAAATATCTGTTGCCTACCTCGATACCAGCAAGCCGGGTGCTGTTACCATTACAAATTGGGCTGAACACATGTCTCACACAAATGGCGTAACTGATAAAAATGGGTTATGCCAATTTTCCGGTGTTGGAACACCAGATGCATGGCAATGTCATTTTGAGAAGAATGGCTACCAGAAAAAATTTAATATGTATGCTGGTCCTTCTGACTACACAGGATTTAGCGGTCCCGGCCCAGCACATCAAAAACACACCATACTACTCGAAAGTATTAACGCATCTCCCAAAGCATTTCCGAAATGGAGTATGACGATTAAAGCCGTTGACGACGAGGGGAATCCAGTCAAAGACGCAATGGCAACT
>JAMFSG010000412.1 GCA_026225155.1 Verrucomicrobiota bacterium | reverse complement strand
GACGAGCCGACCGGAAATCTGGATTCCAAAACCGGCGTGGAAATCCTCGCGTTGTTCGAGGAACTTTCGCGGCGAGGCCACACCATCATCGTCGTCACGCACGAAGAAGCGGTTGCGCGTCATTCACGTCGCATTATCCGCATTCGTGATGGATTGATCGCGAGCGATGAACCGGTCGTAAAATAATTTCAGCGCGATGAATTTTCTCACCGAACTGCGCGAAGGCTTGAGCATCTCGTGGGGCGCGATCCGCGCGAACAAGCTGCGTTCGGTGCTGACCACGCTCGGCATCGTCATCGGCATTTTGACCGTCACGATGATGGGCACGGCGATCGAAGGCTTGAACAACGCGCTCATGCGCAGTGTTTCGTCCATCGGCACGGACGTGCTTTACGTCAGCCGTTTCAACTGGCTCATCATGTCGTATCAAGATTGGTTGAACGCGATGAAAAATCCCGACATCACGCGCGACGACATTGACGCGTTGGAAAGACAGATGACGCTCGCCTCGGCGATCGCGCCTGTGGTGGACGACGATGAACCGGTGAAATACAAACGGCGCGGCTCATCCGGCGTTTCGGTGCTCGGCACGACGGAGCAATATCAATTCACCAGCGGCTTCACGCTCACGAGCGGAAGATTTTTATCCGCCGCCGAATGCGACAATGCGCGTCCGGTTTGCGTGCTCGGCGCGGATGTCGCGACGAATCTTTTCCGCAACGAATTGCCGCTCGGCGAAAAAATCCTCATCGCGCGCCGCGAATTTGAAGTCGTCGGCGTGCTGGAAAAACAAGGCGGTTTTTCCGACAGCGGCGGCGCAGATAATTCCATCATCGTTCCGCTGTCCGAGTTCATCTACGTTTTTGATGAGCATCCCGATTACACAATTCAAGTGAAGGCGAATAGCCTTGATCAACTTGACGACACGAAAGAAGAATTGCGCGCCGTGCTGCGGCGTTTTCGTCACATCGCGCCCGGCGATCCGGATAATTTTGCCATCAATCAACAGGAGGAATTTTTGGAATTATTTCATCGAATCGCCGGAACCATCGGCGGAATTGGCCTGTTCATCACCGGCCTCGCGTTATTCGTTGGCGGCATCGGCATCATGAACATCATGTTCGTTTCCGTCGCGGAACGGACGCGCGAAATCGGCGTGCGCAAAGCCATCGGTGCAAAAA
Organism: Verrucomicrobiota bacterium; assembly: GCA_026225155.1. Classification (GTDB taxonomy): domain Bacteria; phylum Verrucomicrobiota; class Verrucomicrobiia; order Limisphaerales; family UBA11358; genus UBA11358. Next base: position 1,421 of record JAMFSG010000412.1, on the reverse strand, counting down.
ATCGCACCATCCTGCTACAGTTTTTGATCGAAGCCGCGTGCATCTGTTTGATCGGCGGCGTCATCGCGCTGTTGATCGCGTGGCCGGCAACTTTCTTTTTGAACAAGATGATGCCGGCTTCACTGTCGCCATCCATCGTGGGCATCGCGCTTTTGGTTTCGGCACTAACGGGAATTCTTTCGGGATTTTTCCCCGCGTGGCGCGCCGCCCGTATGAATCCCGTGGACGCCTTGCGGAATGAATAATTTTGAAAAATAAAATCTCATTCATCAGCGAATTGCGCGAAAGCGTGACGATGGCGCTCGGCGCGATCGCGGCGCACAAATTGCGTTCGGCGCTGACACTGCTCGGCGTGCTGGTCGGCGTGTTTTCCATTATCGTCGTGATGACGGCGATGCGCGTGATGCAAAGCAACATCGAACGGCAATTGAGCTCGCTCGGTAGTTCCACGTTCATCATCCGCAAATGGCCGAACAGTTATTTCGGTTATTCCGATGGCGATTATCAAAAATATTGGCGGCGAAAAAACATCACGCTCGCGCAAGTGAAACGCTTGGAAGAAAAAACCACCTTGCCCGAAAACATCGGCGTGGAAACGCTTTTTTGGAACGGCGAAATCACGACGCGTTACAAAAGCAGCGCGCCGGATGTAAAACTTTATGGCGAAACGCCCGGCAGTTTTGCCGCGCATAATTGGAACCTCGGCGACGGACGGCTGTTGATGGACGCGGACATGGATCACGCGCACAACGTTTGCGTGCTCGGAAACGGTTTGGCGAAATCCATTTTCCCGAACAGTTCGCCGGTCGGCGAATTGGTGAAAATTGACGGCATCAATTACACCGTCATCGGCGTGCTCGAAGCGAAAGGCGCGGCGGCGGGCGGCGATCAGGATAATTTTGCCGTCATTCCGTTGACGACCGGACTGAATCGCTACGGTCGCTGGTATCGTAGCGTGGCGATTCTTGTGCAAGCGCGCAGTCGAGAAACTTATGACGCAACGGTCGAGGAAGTTCGCGGCGCATTGCGCGTCATCCGCAAAACGGAACCGGGCAAGGACGACGATTTTGAGATCGAGTCGAACGATTCGTTGATTGAACAATTCAAAACGTTCACGCGCTCCGTGCGCATCGGCGTGATGCTCGTCAGCGCCATCGCGTTGCTCGCGGCGGGCGTCGGCATCATGAACATCATGCTCGTGTCGGTCACGGAACGGACACGCGAAATCGGCATCCGCCGCGCGATCGGCGCGAAGAAACGCAACATCATGGTGCAATTCATCATGGAAGCCGTCGCCCTGTGCGAAGTCGGCGGCGCAGTCGGTGTCGTGCTGGGAATTTTCGGCGGCAACCTGCTTGCGCTCGTCTTGAAATTGCCGCCAGCGGTTCCGTTTGATTGGGTCGTCATCGGCTTGGTGATGT
>JAMFSG010000034.1 GCA_026225155.1 Verrucomicrobiota bacterium | reverse complement strand
GGGGCCGGTGCTGGCGCCGGTTTTGATTTCACTGCTGATGATTTTGTGGGGCACGCTCGCGACGCAATACGAATCTGGCCGCGTTCCAACAGCACCAAATTGGCGCGCTTGGTTTTTGAATTTTTCCGGCGTCGCCCTAGCGCTCTACGTTTTTATGGCGGACACGATTGCGGCGACTCACTACGGAGCAACTGCCATCCGCAACGTGTTGCCGGAAAAATTTAACTGGCTGCTGTTCAGTCTGGCGCTGATGTTGATGGCTGCGCCGATGTTAAGACAATTGGCAGAATTATTGAACCGCTGGCAAGGAAAACCCAAGACGGCTGAAGTGGCCGACGAATTCAAATGCGCGCGCAATCCTCAAACTTAAAATCACAACCGCCGGGAATTTCCCAGCTATTGCGTGGCGATTCAAAAACGATTTCCGCGTGGAGTGAAAATTGGAACGCGCAACGGTTCGCGCTGCAAATCGCGGTCATCGTGTTGGGCGCAGGTTGCTACGGCGCGGCGATGGGTTGGTGGCGCGCGCCGGAACAAGCGTTGTTCGTAGCGATCAAATTCCCGCTCATCATTTTGCTCGTGACGCTCGGCAATGCGCTGATCAATGGCATGCTCGCGCCGTTGCTGGGATTGAACATTCCATTCCGCCAATCTTTTTCGGCCATCGTCATGAGCTTCACGGTCGCGGCGGCGATTCTCGGCGCGTTCAGTCCGGTGATCGCTTTTCTCGTTTGGAACGCGCCGAAAATGGCGACGGGATTTTCCGCGTCGCTCACTTACAATTTTATTTTGCTGACCCACGTCGCGGTGATCGCATTGGCCGGCATCATGGGAAATATCCGATTATTTCAACTGCTTTTCAATTTGGCAAAAAATCGGATCGTCGCCATGCGCGTGTTGCTCGCATGGCTCGGCGGAAATCTTTTTCTCGGCAGCCAACTAACGTGGATTTTCCGGCCGTTCATCGGCTCGCCGAATCTGCCGGTGGAATTCACGCGCGCCGCTGCCTTTCACGGAAATTTTTACGAAGCCGTTTTCCATTCCTTGCAACAAATCTTTAACCAATAAAAAAATTATGAACGAAGAAAATCAAGTGCCACCGCAAATCAACACGCCGCCCATGCCACCAAAACTGCCCAACGAACGCCCGCGTTTGGGCGACGATCCGGCGGAACGCGTGCCGATTCCGCACGCCTTCGCCGCCATCGAAGCGTTGCTGCGACAACCGCGACGGCTGTTATTTCAATTGCGCCAGCCCGGTGCGGGCAAGTTGATTGCCGAAATGTTGTTCATCGCATTTTTTTGCAGCGCCGTTTATGGCGTCGTGGCCGGAACTTTTTCCGGCGGCACGCAACTCTGGGCCGCACCGGTAAAAATCGCGCTGGGCCTGATGATTTCTGCCGCGATCTGTCTGCCGAGCCTTTACATTTTTACCTGCTTGAGCGGCTCGCGCGCGCGGCTGGCCGAAGTTGCCGGACTGCTCGCCGGCTTGCTAATGCTGATGACCATTTTGCTCGTCGGCTTCGCGCCCGTTGCATGGATTTTTTCGCAATCCACCGAATCGCTCGCGTGGATGGGCACGCTGCACATTCTTTTCTGGTTCGTCGCCACGCTGTTCGGCGTGCGTTTTATGAAAAATGGTTTTTCCCACGCGGAAGCCAAATCGCAAGCCGGCGTGAATGTCTGGATCATCATATTTTTGCTGGTCGCATTACAAATGACCACCGCGCTCCGCCCGATCATCGGCAAAGCGGACAACTTTTTTCCGACCGAGAAAAAGTTTTTCATCGGCCACTGGTTTGATTGTTTGAAGCAAAGCGCCGAGGAAACAAAAACCAATTCGCGCAACTGAATCAACTTGGTAAATTTTCTCCGTGAACCGGGAACAACAACTTTGCCGCCGAATCAAATCGCTGACTTGGTTTTTCATTTTCGGTTTGGCCATCAGCGGCGCGACGGCAATTCCGCTGCGGCTGGAAGTTGACCGGCTGATCCATTTTCTTGGATTTGAAGAATGGGGCAGCCAACCTTCTGCTCCAATTCTGATTGAATGGCTTTTCAAAGTGCGCGACGCCTTGAATGACACGCAAGCGCAACATCCATTTCTGTTTTACGGCACCGACTGGCTTGCGTTCGGACATTTTGTCATCGCGCTGGTTTTCATCGGCGCGCTGCGTGATCCCATTCGCAATCGCTGGCTTTTTGATTTCGGATTGATCGCCTGCACGCTCGTGATTCCGTTTGCATTGATATTTGGCGGCCTGCGCGGAATTCCCATCTGGTGGCGGCTGATTGATTGTTCCTTCGGCGTGTTTGGTTTTATTCCGCTTTGGTTCTGTCGCAAATGGACGATTGAGTTGGAAACGAAAAAAAATTAACCACGGATGGGCACGGATAAACACGGATAAAAAACCGGTTTAACGCAGCGGCGCAGAGAACGCATAGAAACGCAAAGACGAAATTTAACTCTGGGCTACTTCGCGTTCTCTGCGCCGCTGCGTTTAATCTTCAATTCAGAAATCCGTGTCCACCTGTGTCCATCCGTGGTTAATACATTTGCAAAAATCGCTAGACAAATTCTGTCGCTGGGCGCGTCATTATCAAAATGCCCGGCGGAAACGACATTGAACGGCTCTACGACGAACACGCGCAGCCGCTTTTTGCCTTTCTCCTGAATTTCACCCGCGACGAGGCGGACACGCGTGATCTGCTCCAGGAAATTTTCGTCAAACTCGCGCGCGAACCGAAATTGCTCGCCGGCATCCGCGAAGAACGCGCATTTCTCGTCCGGCTCGCGCACAACGCGGCGATTGATCTCATGCGCCGCCGCGGCGCGCGCGACCGGACGAAGGAAAATTTCGCCGCTGAAAAAATCTCCCCATTCGCGCAGGCCAACGATCCCGATGAAGAAATTTTTCGCGCCGAACTTTCCGAAGCGCTCGGCGAATTGCCGGAAGACCAGCGCGCCGTCGTGCATTTGAAATTGTGGAGCGAACTGACGTTTGACGCCATCGCCGCCGCGCTGGACATTTCGCCGAACACCGCCGCCAGCCGCTATCGCTACGGACTAGACAAATTGCGCGCGCGGCTGCGTCCACTTTACGAGGAAATCAAATGACGCCACCAAAAGGCACAAAAGGCGCGAAGAGTTTCCTTTTTGATTTTGTGAATGATGTGCCTTTTCGCGGCTAAACAATTTTGCCAATGAAACCAGACGATTTTGAACAAAAACTTTCGCGGCAACCGTTGCGGCAAATTCCCGCCGAATGGCGCGCGGAAATTCTGCGGGAAGGACGGCGTGTCGCCGTCCCTAATCAAAACAAAAAATTGGACGCCGACACGGCATCCGTCCCGAAATTAAATTGGCTCTCAACGCTCAACCATCAACTCTCAACTTTTTTCTGGCCGCATCCGAAGGCGTGGGCGGGATTGGCGGCGGTTTGGGTTTTCATTTTGGTTTTGAATTTTTCCATGCGCGACAAAACGCCGATGGTCGCGGAAAAATCCGCGCCGCTCTCGCCGGAAGTGATGGTGCAATTGAAAAAGCAGCAACTCATGTTCGCCGAACTCGTCGGCACGTGCGAAACGCCGGATGCTAACCGGCAGAAACTTTTTGCACCGCGCCCGCGCAGCGAACGCGTGAAAATTTTGATGACGTAAAAACCGGGACGGACGGCGTGTCGCCGTCCCAAATTAAAAAGTGGCATTCGTGCGGATTTGGGGAGCACACGCGTCCCGCGTGTCGGTTCGGGCGTCGCGCCCGAATTTTCGTCAAACCAATATTTGATGGAACGATTTTTCGGTGGGACACCGAAAAAGGCACGCGGGACGCGTGCACTCCCCAAGGTAAATGTTGCCGCGGTAAAAAATGGGACGGCGACACGCCGTCCCTCCCAAAATAAAAGTTTATGAATGAAAAACCTAAAAGCGTCTGGGAAAAATCATTGAAACTGCCGTGGATTTTTTCAGTCTGGCTGGGTTTGATGATGGCTACCATGCTCATCTTTGCGATTATTATTTGGCTGAACAACGATGTGTTTAACAAGCCTTCGGATTTTATCGGGCTTTTAATTTTTAGTGCGATTGTCGCAACGATTTTGCTTTGCCTCTGGCTTTTCATCCGCTGGCTTTTTTGCTGGCGCAATTTCAAGCGGTTTCTTTTTGGCCTCGCGTGTTTTGCCACTTTGATCGCGTTATTTTACGCCGAGGAAGATTGGCGTGGCAAACATGCCTGGGAAAAATTCAAACATGAACAGGAGGCCAAAGGCGAAAGGTTTGACTGGCAATCCATCGTGCCGCCGCCGGTGCCGGACGAACAGAATTTTGCGATGTCGCCAGTTTGGATTGCCGAAGAAAAATATACGTTCCTGAACCAGCCAAAAAGGGCGGAGGCTTGGTATGGCGACCGGATTTATAGCGACGAAGTTTCGAGAATCGTTTCGCAACTTCCGGTTTCGGAGTCGGGCTTGGTGGGAACAAATTGGTGGGTGAACTCTCACAAGCACTTGCCCGAAATACCTGATTTGCCAAGCTCTTGGACAACGGCTCACTTTGCCGACTTGAAGCCGTGGCAGTCATATTACCGCGATTTACAAAAGACCAATCCGGCGGCAGCGGTTCCCATCACGCCGCAGCCACAAACTCCGGCGCAAGATGTTTTGCTGGCCTTGAGCAAATTTGATCCGGTGATTGAAAAATTGCGCACGGACAGCTCGTTGCCGGACTCGCGTTTCCCGGTCAGTTATAATGATGGACTCCCGTGGGAAATTTTATTGCCGCATTTGGCAGCCGAGAAACGTTATGCGTATGTGTTGCAATTGCGCAGCTTGGCAGAACTCGAAAACGGACAAAGCGAAAAGGCTTTTGAGGATGTGAAGTTGATGTTGCGTTTGGCCGACGCCAGCCGCACCGAACCGTTTTTAATTTCGCATCTTGTTCGCATCGCCATTTTGAATCTCGCGCTTCAGTCGATTTGGGAAGGTTTAGCCGAACACAAATGGTCGGACGAACAATTGGCGCAATTCAACCAGGCACTGGCGAAATTGGATTTTCTTGCTGATTATGAGTTTTCCATGCGTGGTCAGCGGACATTGAACTTGGCCGGTGTTGATTATCTGCGCCACTCACGAAATTACGTAGAAGTGTGGAATGATTATGATGCGACGAAGAATCAAACGTTTTCGGCAGAGTTTTATCCGAGACTTTTCCAGATGCTTCCCAGCGGTTTTTTTTACCAAAATGAACTTACCGTCGCTCGGTTGCATCAACAATGGTCTTTGCCCATCGTTGACACGGAAAACCGAATGGTTTCTCCAGGCAGGGTTCATCAAAACCAAATGGCGATTGATAAAGCAGTGCAACGGATTTCATTCTATAATTTTTTCGCGCACTTGTTTGTTCCGGCGATGGAAGGCCCGGCGAGAAAAATGGTCTGGGCACAAACATCAACCGATTTGGCGCGTGTGGCGATTGCGCTGGAACGCTACCGGCTCGCGCAGGGCGAATTTCCCGAATCACTCGACGCGCTCGCGCCGCAATTCATTAAAGAAATTCCGCACGACATCATCAACGGTCAGTCATTGAAATATCGGCGCGATGCAAATGGACAATTCGTGCTTTATTCCGTCGGCTGGAATGAGACGGATGACGGCGGCGTGGTGGTTTTGAAAAAAGGTTCTTCGCCGCGCGATGAAAGCAGAACTGATGTGGACATCAATCAGGGCGATTGGGTCTGGCGTTATCCGCAAAAATAATTTTCGATTTACGATATACGATTTACGCGTGGCTGTAAAATTTGCCAGCGGGTCGTAAATCGTAAATCGCATATCGTCAATTTTTTATCTGTGTCCATCCGGGTTCATCTGTGGTTAAATTTTTCCGGTGAACATCACAAATTTGAATCCCGACGCGGACATCGGCGCGAGCGCGTGGCTGGTGGAATTGGACGAGCACCGCATTTTGCTCGACGCGGGAATGCACCCGAAACGCGAGGGCCGCGACGGCGTGCCGTTGTATGGAAAAACCGGCGGCGCGGAGGTGGATGCGATCGCGATTTCGCATTGCCATCACGATCACGTCGGCACGTTGCCGGTCGCGGCGAAACATTTTCCCAAGGCGCATATTTTGATGACGGAGCTGAGTTATCTGCTCGTCGAACGCGTGCTGCACAATTCGGTGAACGTGATGACGCGCCAGCGCGACGAACGCGGCATCCGCGAATATCCGCTTTACACGCACGACGAGGTGGACGACATCGCGCCGTATTTTCAAGGTTTCAAATGTAACCGCGAAGTGGAATGGGGTTCGTTCAAAAAACAGCGCGCGGGCGTGCCGTCGCCGACGCTGGAATTTTTCGAGGCCGGACACACGCTCGGTTCGGCGGGAATTTTATTGCGCGGCAAAAATGAAACGTTGTTTTACACCGGCGACGTTTGTTTCAGCGACCAGACGATTTTGAAAAGCGCGCAATTCAATGACGTGAAGGCCGACGTGTTGATCATGGAAACGACGCGCGGCAACCGTGAAGTGCCAAAAGATTTTACGCGACAACAAGAAGTGGATCGGTTGGTGGAAGCCATTCACGCCGCGCAAAAACGGAAGGGTTGTATTTTGATTCCGTCGTTCGCACTCGGGCGCACGCAGGAAATTTTAGCGCTGCTGGCATTGTTGATGCGCGAGGAAAAATTGAAGAAGCAGCCGATTTACATTGGCGGGCTTGGGCGCGTGTTCACGGAAATTTACGACATCGAGGCACATCGCGCACACCGGCAGCATACGAATCTGAAATTGAACGAGGCGCTGCAATTGGTCGTGCTGGAAAAAGGTCAGGCGGAAAGCATGAAATTAGGCGGCGGAAAAATTTTTGTCATCACCGCCGGCATGATGAGCGAAAACACGGCGGCGCACGATTTGGCGGTGCGGATGATCGGCGACGAACGGCAATCTATTTTCTTTGTTGGCTACGCAGATCCGGATTCGCCGGCGGGACGGTTGAAAGCGGCAAAACCCGGCGAGACGTTTGTGTTCAGTCCAAGCGCCGGCCAGGTGACGAAGAATTGCGACTTGCAGGATTTCGACCTGACCGCGCACGCGAACCGCGATGAACTACTGGAATTAGTTGGCCAAGTTTCACCGCGCTCGGTTTTGCTCGGCCACGGCGACGCGGATTCCCGCGCGTGGTTCGAGGAAAAAATCCGCGAGCGCTGGCCAAAAATAAAAATTTTCCAGCCGCAGCCGGGAAAAGCGGTTATCGCCTGATTTAATAAAGTAAAACCGCCGGAAGAAAATTTTTCTTCCGGCGGTTTTTAGTTTTCAAATCTTCATTTTTGCGGGCCGTTGACGATGTTGGCCAAATTGAAGATCGGCAGGAACATACAGACGACCATGCTGCCGATGACGATGCCGAGAAAACAAATCAGCAAGGGTTCGATGAGCGACATCAGGCCGGAAAGCGTGGTGTCAATTTCTTCGTCGAGAAAATCCGCGACGCGTTCGAGCATGTTGTCAATATTGCCGGTCTGTTCGCCTGCGCTCAACATGCGGATGACCATCGTGGGAAAAATCGGATGTTTGCCCAGCGCGTTGGAAATGCCTTCACCGCGTTCGATGTCGTCGGAAGCAGTCTTGATGGCCTTTTCCATGATGACATTGCCGACGACTTGCGAAACGATTTTCAAAACTTCCAGAATCGGCACACCGCTGCGAACCAACGAGGCAAGTGTGCGGGTGAAACGGGCAAGGCAGATTTTATGCGCAATCTGGCCGAAGACGGGCAGTTTGATGCGTTGTTTGTCCCAAAATTCACGGCCGGGTTTGGTCTTAATATAATATAGCCAGCCCCAAACGCCGGCGCCGGCGAGCAGAATCAGGTAAATCAGGTAGTTCCGAACCACATCGCTGATATCCATCATGATCTGCGTAGGTGCCGGCAATTTTGCGCCGAAACCGGAATAAACTTCCTTGAACGTCGGGATGACACGCACCAGCAAAAAGACGGTGATGATGACCGCCACCACGCTTACAACCGTGGGATACATCAATGCTGTCTTCACTTTTTTGCGGAGACGCTCGGTATTTTCAAGATAGGTCGCCAAGCGCGCCATGATTTCCGCCAGCAAACCGCCTTTTTCACCGGCACCGACCATCGCGACGTAAAGCCGGTTGAAAGCTTTGGGATGTTTCGTCAGCGCCTCGGAAAAACTTTCGCCGCTTTCGACCCGCGCGCAGACATCGCGAACGGTATCGCGCATGATCTTGTTCGGCGTCTGCTCGGCCAGCGCCTGCAATGACTGCACGATGGCGATACCGGC
>JAMFSG010000411.1 GCA_026225155.1 Verrucomicrobiota bacterium | reverse complement strand
GATCCGTGGGATAACATCGAGAAGCTCTACAAAGTCGGCGACCTCGTCACCGGCAAAGTCACCAAGCTCGCCAGCTTCGGCGCGTTTGTCGGCCTGCAACACGATATTGACGGCCTCGTCCACATCTCGCAGATCAGCGAAGAACGCGTGGAAAAAATCAAGAACGTGCTCAAAGGCGGCCAGGACGTTTCCGCCCGCGTCGTCAAAATTGACAAGAACGAACGCCGCATCGGCTTGTCCATCAAAGCCGCGAGCTACACCGACGAGCAGATCAAAGAAGAACAAAAAATTCTCGACTCGCTCAAACCCGGCGAAGACTTGGTTGCCCTGCAACACGCCTTCGACGCCGCCGACGAAATGGTCAAATCCGACTAATTCTGCGGACGAAATAAAATTACGCAAAACCGGCGGACTGGAAACAGTTCGCCGGTTTTTTTGTTTTGCGAAACGGCGTTGCGGGATACTTTTGAGCTGATGAAAAATCTCGGACACGAAGCCACGCGCGATTTGCTGTTGTTAAGCATGGTGGCTGGCAGCGCCGATGCCGCCGGTTTCATGAGCGGCCACGTGTTCACTTCCAACATGACTGGCAATCTGGTTTTGCTCGGCATCGCTTGCAGCCAGGGTCAATGGCCGGATGCGGGAAAAACTATTTACGTGCTGGCATTGTTTGTCATCGGTGCAATTTTGGGCAGCCGCATCGCGCGGCGTTTTCCCGATGCGGCTTGGAAAAAATTAATGAAACGTTTGCTGATGGTTGAAGTTTCTTTGTTGCTGGCATTCGCAATTTATTGGGCGTTCATTTCCGAAGCCGCGCGCACCGCGCAATTTATTTGGCTGGCGTTGCCGCTTGCATTGGCGATGGGCTTGCAATCCGCCGCCATGAACCGCCTGACCATCGCGGGCGTGACGAACACGGCCATGACGGGAACATTGACCAATTTTGCCGTCGGCCTTGAAAGCGTTTGGTTTCATGGTTTCAGTGCCGAACCGGAAACCCACCGACGGATAAAAAAACAACTGATCGTGATTTTACTTTATTGCGGCGCGGCGGCGGCTGAAGGCATTTTGATCTTTCGCGTCGGCTGGGCGATGGGCTTCTTACCGGCGCTCTTTGCGTTTCTGGCTTTGATCGCTCACCGGAAAGATTGAACGCGTCTATTTCGCGAGCGACTTGTGCCGGTAATGCAAAATTTTGAACGCCGGGTCGTCGCGCAATTCCGCCACCAATTCAAACTTGTCCTCGAACGGCGGAAAAAAAGCGTCGCCGCCTTCAATGTCACGTTTTACCAAAGTCAGGTAAAGATCGGAGCAACGCGGCAACGCCTGCTCATAAATCTGCGCGCCGCCGCAGATAAAAATATCGTTCGGAAATTCATCGGGATCGAGCGTGTCCAGCGATTTGAAAATGAAAATTTCCGTCTCCAGTTTTTCGCCCAGCTTCGCAAAATGAAATTGATACGCGCGCTTGAGATGTTTGCCCCCGCGCCATTCGTGATATTGCCCGAAAATTTCCGGATGCTTTTTGATGAGGCTTTGCGGATGCCGCGTGAGGATCAGATTTTTGCGGTTCGGCAAGGGCTTGCCGAGGCTCTCAAATGTTTTGCGCCCCATCACGACCACATTGCCCATCGTCGTCTGCTTGAACCACTTGAAATCCTCCGGCAGATGCCACGGGATTTTGTTTCCCGCACCGATCACCCGGTTCAGCGACATCGCTGCGATGGCTTTGAAGTGTTTCACAAATATTTTGCGTAAGCACCGATGGGAACGAATGAAGGATCGTGCTGCGTGCCGTCGTCGTTAACATCTTCCTTGAATTGTTGCCAAGCACTCCAATGAACAGAGTCTTGGTGAATAAAATTATCCATCCACTCGCTGATTTCTTGTCGCGATTTGCTCGCTAAATCCATTCTGTTCCAAAAGCGTAAAAACATGATTTGGCGAGGCGTTGCCGTCAAATTTGAGAAATTGCTAAAAAGTGAATCAAGCATTTCAGAGGCTTGGCTTCGTGTTATGCCGGCAGGCCATTTGCCTGTTATTTTCTTAATTAACTCGAGTTGGTTTTCAGATGCTGGCTGACTGTAATAAATAGATTTCCGTTTTTCTGTAATTTGCTCGCGATATTCTTTTGGCAATACACGTTCTATTCCCAGTTGGATTTGGTAAACTTCTTCATCAGTAATTTTCCCATGTTCACAAACACGCAGAAGCAGTTGAATCATATATTTGATTGCGGGAATATCGCAATCTGTATGCGCATTTAGCCAATCAGCTAACGTTTGAAGTTCTTCGTATGTGACAACGCCATCGGCAGCAATTTGCATAAGCAATTCACTGAATTGTTTGCCCACGGGTAGTTTAAGCTGCGATTTGGTAAGTGTTATGCGTCCAGATGTATGAACTAAAGGCTCGTTTAGATTCATAGCATTTTATTTTTATACCGCCACCGGCGCTTTGATCGCCGGATGCGGGTCGTAATTCAAAATTTCAAAATCCTC
>JAMFSG010000410.1 GCA_026225155.1 Verrucomicrobiota bacterium | reverse complement strand
CCGCAACAACGGCGGTGGTCATTACAACCATTCGCTGTTTTGGAAAATGATGAAACCAAACGGCAGCGGTGAACCAACCAGTGAATTGGCCAAAGCCATTGACTCTGCGTTCGGAAATTTTTCCACATTCAAAGACAATTTCAGCAAAGCCGCGCTTGGACAATTTGGCAGCGGCTGGGCATGGCTGGTTTTGGACGGCGGCGCTTTGAAAATTGAAGGCACGCCAAATCAAGACACGCCTTTGAGTTCCGGCAAAACGCCGCTGCTCGGCCTCGACGTTTGGGAACATGCCTATTATCTCAAGCATCAAAACAAGCGCTTGGATTACATCGCCGCATGGTGGAATGTCGTGAACTGGGATTTCGTCGCGCAAAGATTTCACGATCCTTCGACGCCTGTCGCATGACCATCAAAAACCGCAACCGGCTCATTGCCCTTTTGATCGTGGCCATTCCGGTTTTGATCTTCGTCGGATTTTTGATTTCTGAGACCATCCATCCAACGCCAATTTCGTTGTCGTCGCCAAACTCGACAACAAACGCGGATCAATCGCCGCAATAAACCGCTTGCGCCGTGCAAGTTTCCGCTACGACGACTTCCACGAGCAGCGGCAATTTCGGCTTCAACTTTTTCCAGATCCAGGCCGCGACCATTTCGCTCGTGGGATTTTCGAGGCCGGGAATTTTGTTCAAATAATTGTGGTCGAGCTTTTCCCAGATCGGTTTGAACGCCGCTTTGATGTCCGCGTAATCCATCAGCCAGCCGAGCTTCGCATCGCACTCGCCCGCGACGACGATTTCCACTTTGAAACTGTGACCGTGCAAGCGCCGACATTTGTGCGCCTTTGGCAAATGCGGCAACAGATGCGCCGCTTCAAATTGAAACGATTTTCGTAATTCCATTTTCATAATTCAAAATCTGTCCAAGTGATCAAATCGCCTAGCGGCGGACGGCCATCGTGCCGCCACGTCAGCGGCGGATTTTGCATCTGGCCGAGCGGACAAATCCGCGTCGCGCCCCAGCGCGCGAATTGCATCGCCAACTCCTTCATTTTTTCCGGTGTCGCCGCGAGGCCGACCGTCGAAATTTTTCCGTGAATCGCATCAATGCCTTGTAAAACCGCAGCCAAATCAGGAATCGGTTTCACAAAAATAAAACGGTTCAGCGGCGAAAATTGAAAGCACGTGTCGTGTTCAAACACAACCGTCCATGCCGTTGAGTTTTGGCTCGACCAGATTTTTACATCCGCACGATGCGCGGCGAGCGTTTCACAAATGGAACGTCGCGACGCGATCGCCGCTGATTCTTCCGTGGAAATTTTTCCGCGCGGCTCGCTGATTTCGCGCTTCGCTAATTCCACCGCCAGCAGTTCCGCAAATTTATCCGACTCCACGGCACCACGTTCTTCAACGTAAAAAACGTGCGGCGAAAGACAACCGTTTTGATCCCACGCAATCACGTCGTCCGCCGCGCGCGAAACTATTTCCGCCACCGACTCGTCGCGCAAAACTTCGCGCGCAATGAAACCAAAACTCACGCGCTGGCCGTAACCCAGAAAACGAATTTTTGGCAGCAATCGTTCGCGAATTTTTTTGAGCGTTTCATCGTTGCCCGTTGCGGTCACGCAATTGGCTTCGGCAAAAAGCGCATTTTCCAATTCCAGATTTCCGCCACGCCATTCGGCGATTTCCAGACACGAACCAAGCTTCCGATCCAATTCGTAAATCGAATGCGCAAACAAACGCGGCAAAAAGGACGCGCCGCTGGCGCATTTCACAAACTGCGCCGAACGCGTCAGCAAACCCAGCGTGAGGCTCATCAACGTCGGATTCGGAATATTTCCCGCCGCGATGTGCACCAAGAATTCCGGCCCGTGAACTATCGCCAACCGGTTTGATTTTTCTTCGTGGCCTTCGTCGTCAGCGGCAAATTGGTCAAGCCGCCGGACTTGGCCAAATTCTTGTTTCAACAAAGCCTGAAAATTTTCCGGCGTGAATTGCTTGAAAAAATTGTCCAAGCCGCGTTCCAAGATCGGCTTGGAAAATCCAGTTTCCGCCGGGCCGAGTTCCAGTGCGAGTTTGCGAAATTTATTTTCCGGCTGCAGCCACTCCGCCGCGACTTCGCAAAGGATTTTCACGATGTCGTCTGTCGTGCGCGGAGCCAGAAATTTTTCGCGGTTCTGTTTCAGCGCGAGACACGCTTCGACGATCATCTTCGGCGAAAGCACGGCCTCCGGCGGCAAATCAGCGAGAAAATAGTTGGGCAAATCCATGCGCTTAATTTTCCGCGTTGTTAAACGAACAGCCGCGCGCTTCGGCGGATTGCGCACGACCGAGCAATTCAAATCCATCGCCGCGACGGATGCCCAAATCTTCGGTTTGAATCGCCGCCACGGAAAATACATTTGCGAGGTCAAAAATGCGGATCAAACCCGTTTCGCCGTCGGCAACTTCGCGGCGGGTTTCCGGCGAAATGATCTGCACACGCGCCCACGGCGGAAAATGAAAACTGCGCGCCACACTCGTCGGCGCAAAAGAGATTCCAGTATCGCGGGATGTTTGCATAGACGCATTTGCTGCGCAGTCGTAAGCCTGCGAACTCAATTCGCTCATGCCGTATTCGCAGATGATATTTTCGCGTGGAACGCCAAGAAATTTTTCAATGAGCGCGTGTAATTCCGCCTTTGGCATCGTGCGCGAACGGTTTTTGTAGCCGCCGGTTTCCATCACGCGCGAATTTTCCGGCAGTTGAAATTGCAGATTTTTGTCAGCCAGAAAATCCAACAAATGAACGAAAGAAAAAGCGGTTCCGAGCAAAAGCAACGGCTGTTTTTTTGCACCAGATTCTCGAAGGGCTTTTAATACGACATCAAAATCTAAAATCCACGAGCCGTCGGCATCTGTTTTGCCCAAAAAAACTGAACCGTCAGTTTCACCGGTCATTTGCCGCACAGTTTCAAACATGTGGACGAGCGAGGAATGTGGAACTTGAGTTGGCGGCGGCGTCAGGCAAATTAATTTTGCGGCGCGGCTGATAGGTTTTGCATCGGCTAAAATTTTTTGCTTGAACGCAGTCCACAGCGACGCTTCGTAAACCGCCAGCGATTCGGCGTTGTGAAAATGGCGGCTGGGTTTTTGCTCTGTCGTGCCGCTGGAAAAAAAGACGGTCGAGTGTTTCTTAAACGGGATGGAAGAATATTCAAAATATTTGAAAGCTGCCGTGGCCACAAAGGGAATTCCCTTCCAGCGCGCAAACGTGGGCGTCAGGCCGCGCAGAACGCTGATGGATTCAGGCGTGACGCGCCTGGCGAGGCATTGTTCTTGATAGATCGGACAATGCGTGAATTGCAGATTGAAAAGCTCGACCGCCAACGCATCAAAATCCGCGCCGTGAAATCCCGAAAGGATCAACCCGCGCAGACGCGCGGCGAAATTGGATAGTTCTGTATTCATGCGGTGTTTGTTTACCGGCTGGTTTTCCGCGACAGCCGAAAGGCAGAATAGCTGTAAATTGGCGGGTCGCAATTGAAAATCATCCTCGTTCTCACGCTCATCCTCATCGTCAAAAATTGAGGACGAGGATGACGATGAGGCTGAACGGGAAGATTGCCTTCGCGCCGTTTGTGCGTCACACTGGCGATTCGACAAATGAGTAAACGGTTTTACATCACCACGGCGATTGATTACGTCAACGGCCAGCCGCATCTCGGCCATGCCTACGAGAAGATCATCGCCGATGTCATCGCGCGCGCGCGGCGCAGCCTCGGGCAGGAAGTTTTTTTTCTGACCGGACTCGACGAACACGGCCAGAAAGTCCAGCAGGCGGCGCAGGCCGAGAAAAAAAATCCGCAGGAATATTGCGACGCGCTCGCGGCCGATTGGCAGGCTTTTGCCAAAAAACTGGAACTGACAAACGACGATTTCGTCCGCACCACGCAGCCGCGTCACAAGGAATTTGTGCAGGCGACTTTGGCAAAATTAAATGCCGCCGGCCATTTTTACAAAGCGAGTTACACCGGCTTTTACTCCACGAAAGAAGAAACTTTTCTCACGGAAAAAGATCGTCTGCCCGACGGTAAATTCGACGCGAGCTACGGCGAAGTGGTTGAGTTGAAGGAAGACAATTATTACTTCAAACTCGGCGCGCATCAGCAATGGCTGATTGATTACATCGAAGCGAATCCCGATTTTATTTCGCCGAGTTATCGTCGCAACGAAGTCCTCGGCTTTCTCAAAAATAATACGCTCGAAGATTTGTGCATCTCGCGTCCGCTTGCGCGTTTGAACTGGGGCATTCCCCTGCCCTTCGATCCGGAATTTGTCACCTACGTCTGGTTCGACGCGCTCGTGAATTACGCCAGCATCGCCGCCGCGCATCCGATGCTCGGACTTTGGCCGGCAGATATCCACGTCATCGGCAAAGACATTGTAAAATTTCACGCGGTCTATTGGCCGATCATGCTGAAGGCGATGGGCTTGCCGTTGCCGAAACAAATTTTGGTCCACGGCTGGTGGCAAAAAGACGGCGCGAAAATTTCCAAGAGCACCGGCAACGTCGTTGACCCGATCACGGTCATCAACGAATGGGGTTTGGACGCTTTTCGTTTTTACGTTTTGCGCGAGCTGGATATTGGCCCGGATGGAAATTGGACCGATGAAGGATTTGCGTCTCGTTATGATTCCGAACTCGCAAAGAAACTTGGCAATCTGCTTAATCGCGTTCTTTCAATGCTGAAAAGTTATCGCAAAGGTATTGTGCCTGCGAGACATGACGAACTCGCAGCGGACGCGGCGAAGGCAGCGGACGAAACGCGCGCGTTGTTCAAGCAAAGCCAGTTGCAATCCGCGTTGCAAAGCATCTGGGGACTCGTGAACCGCGCGAATAAATTTGTGGATGAAACCGCGCCGTTCAAACTCGCCAAAGATCCGGCACAGGCGCAGCGGCTCGACGAAGTTTTATACAATCTCGCCGAAACGTGCCGCGTGCTCGCCGTTCTGCTCTGGCCATTTTTGCCCGGCACCGCGACGAAAATTTACGCGCAACTTGGTTTGCAAGGTTCACCGGATAAACTCGACGCCGCGACTTGGGGCGGATTACAAGTCGGTCATGCGATCGGCGAGCCTGCGCCATTGTTTCCGCGCAAGGATGTTTGACAGGCGTGATAATGACATTAAAATGTCTTTATGAAAACTTTAACCGTTACGGCTGCCCGGCAAAACCTTGGTTCCTGGCTCAAGCGGACTTTGAAGGGTGAAGATGTTGGCGTGATGATTGACGGCGCGATTGTCGCCTTTCGTCCCGTAAAAATCTACTCGGAAGATTACGCCGAGCACGAATATGGCGCAACCGGCGAGGCGTTGGATAAATTTGCGGCCCGCGTGAACAAAGAATTGGACGCCAACCGCAAGGCCGGACGGCTCAAGCCTTTTACCGGAAAACTGAAGCGTGCCTAAACCCGTCGTCCTGCTAAGTCCGCGATTCCATGCCGCGCTCAAAAATTTGAGCGATGCGGATCTGGCGCGAATCGAAGCCGCGCTTCAAATCATTCCTGATTGCTTTGGCCATCCGCACCCGCACGGCGGAATTTCCATCCGGCGGCTGCGGAAAAATGTTTTCGAGTGCCGCGCGGGATTAAAAGTGCGTCTCCTGTTCCGACAAAATGGCGATGCGCTGGAATTTTTCTTCGTTGGCAACCACGATGAAGTTCGCCGCGTAATTCAAGATCTTTAGTCGTTACAACTTCTCCGGCTTGGCCATCAGTTCGGCGATGCGCTGGAGCAAACGACCGGCAGCGCCACCGTCGAGCACGCGATGGTCGAAACTTAAGGTGAGATTCGCTTCGGTCACGGGAACGAACTGGCCTTTGGCTTCGTCCCAAAACGGCGCGCGGCGACCGGCCCCCATGCCGAGCACCAAAGTTTGTTCCGGCAGCGGAATCGGCGTCGCCCAAATAAGACCGAATGTTCCGAAGTTCGTGACGGTAGCGATGGAACCACCAGTAGCATCCGCCGGTAATTTTCTTTGCCGCGCGAGTTCAACGAGTTCGTTGTAGCGTTGCGTCAAATCTTTCAGCGGTTTCTGATCGGCTTTGCGAATGACGGGAACGAGCACGCCATCCTCGGCTTCGACGGCAAAGCCAACGTCAATCGCGGACGGGTGGACAATTTTATTTCCAACGAGTCGTCCAGCAACGGCGGAATTTTCAGACAACGCAATTGCCAATGCGCGCAAGGCGTAAAGCGCGGGGCCGGGTTTGGGATTGGAACTTTTGCGATGCGCGAGGACGGCGTCCAATTGCACAGGCAAGCCGACGGTCGCGAGCGGACGCGTCCAACTGCGGCGCATCGCATCGGCCACGGCGACGCGCATCGAGGACGCGCCGGTCATTTTGTGTTTCTCGAGGCTGGAAATATATTTCTCGAAATCTTCGACCGTCACGCGTCCAGCCGCGCCGCTGCCGGCGACGCCCGCGAGATCGGCGGCGTGCAAACCGAGTTCGTCCATGCGCGCCTTGAGCCGCGGCGAAAGATAGCTCGCGCCGGTCGCGCTGGCGGGCACGGGCAAGCCGCGGATGGTCGGCTGGACGCGCGATTTGCTGCCGCCAAATTCCGGTTTGGAAACAGCTTCGGAATTGGAATTTTTCGGCGCAGGAACATCAAGTCCCAGACGCACGGCTTCTTCTTGCGTCGCTTCAATCTGGCCAAGGGTCGCGCCGACTTCGTAACTTTCATTCAGCTCGACGGCGAATTTTACGAGGCGTCCGCTGCAAGGCGAAGTGACGGTCATCGTGGCTTTGTTCGTCTCGACTTCGATCAGGTTTTGGTCGGCCTCGACCTGGTCGCCGGGTTGCACCAAAAAACTGATGATGGCGGCCTCGGCGATGGATTCGCCAAGCTGCGGCATGATGATGGGAATGGCAGGCATTTTCGATTTACGATTGGCGATTTACGATTTGGAAAATCATTGGCGTAAAAGATTTCTCGCGGCGGCGGCGATGCTGCGCGCGGTCGGCCGGTGCGCCGCCCACAAATTCGGATGATACGGCACGGGTGTGTCTTTGGCATTGAGTCGCTGTGGTGCGGCATCGAGCAAACCATAACCTTCGCTGGTCACGCGCGCGATGATTTCGGCGGTGACGCCGCCCCACGGCCACGCTTCGCCGACGCAGAGTAATTTTCCCGTGCGCGCAACACTCGCCATGACAGTATCCGTGTCCAGCGGTTTAATGGAACGCAAATCAACGATTTCCACTTCCCAACCATCGTCGGAAAGTTCCGTTGCCGCCGCCAGCGATTCATGGACCATCGCGCTGTAAGTCACGATGGTCAGGTCACGGCCTTCGCGGGCGATACGGGCTTTGCCGATCGGCAGTGCTTCGCTCGGCAGCTTGTCGGCTTTGAGATGGTAATAAAGAAATTTGTGTTCGCAGAAAATGACCGGATCATCGAGCGCAACGGCTTCGAGCAACATGCTGTAAGCGTCTTCCACAGTCGCGGGCGTCAGCACGATCACACCGGGATAATGCGCGTAAATCGCCTCGATACATTGACTGTGAAACGGGCCGCCGCCGGACGTGCCGCCAAATGGCAAACGCACCGTGATGGGACAGGAAACATTCGTGCGCCAAAAAAGTGTCGCGGCCTGGTTGACAATCTGGTTGAAACCGACGGTGGAAAAATCCGCGAACTGCATTTCAATGATCGGGCGCATGCCTTCGATCGCCGCGCCGACGGCCATGCCGACCATTGCATCTTCGGAAATGGGCGAATCCAAAACGCGTCCGGGAAATTCTTTCGCGAGATTTTTCGTCGCCTTGAACGCGCCCCCGAACGCGCCAATGTCTTGCCCGTAAATGAACACGCGCGGGTCATCACGCAAAGCAGTCGCCTGCGCTTCGCGAATGGCTTCGAGATAAGTAATGCTGCTTGCCGTCTGCGTCCGATTGTTTGATTGAGAAAACATATTTCAAACTTGCGACCGTGAACGGCTCAAAGCTGGCAAATAAAATTTATTCATGGTGCATTTCGCTTAGATGCTCGGACGCAATCGCGCGCCATTCTTCGGTGAATGGATCAGGCGCTGGTTCACGCTGAACCTGTGCAACAGCTTCTTCAATTTCATGGATGATATTGCTGCGCCAGACGGCGAGTTGCGCGGCATCCGTCCAATTTTGAAGCAATAAATTTTCCTCGGCGACTTTCAAACAATCGCGGCCGAGCGGTGAATTTTTCAATTCTGGAACGATGTAATTTGCGTCATCGTGTTCGCCGTGGCCGCAGAGGCGAAGCAATTTGGCGACGACCAGTTGCGGGCCGTGCCCGGCGCGCGCCTGCGCAACCGCCTCGCGGACAATTTTCAAACATGCGGTCAAATCCGTTGCGTCAATGGAATGCGCGGTGACACCGTAACCGATGGCTTTGTCGGCCAAATCTTCGCAGGCAAACTGGCGCGAAGTCGGCGTCGAGTAGGCATATTGATTGTCGGCCACGACGACGACGAGCGGCAATTTTTCGACGGCGGCCTGATTGATGGCTTCGTGAAAGGCGCCGGTCGAAGTCGCGCCGTCGCCAAGGCAAACCGCGCCGACCGTGCCAGAGATTTTTTTAAAGCGGCGCGCGATCAGAATTCCGTTCACGACAGAAATCATTGCGCCAAGATGGCTGATCATCGGCAGCAAACCTTCTTGCGGGCGACCGCGATGGACGTTGCCATCGCGTCCACGCATCGGACCGAGCGACGAGCCAAGATAAGTGCGCACTGCGTCCAAAATCGGTTCACCGAAAGCCAGCCGGCCGGCGCCATCGCGGATGAGTGGCGCAAACACGTCGGTTTTTTTCAGGGAAAGGCCGATGGCGGCGCTCAAGGCTTCCTGCCCGCGACCGAGAAAAACGCCGCCGTGGATTTTGCCGGCACGGTAAAGCGCGGCAAATTTGTCGTCCAAAAGCCGCGCGCGCAGCATAAAACGATAGGCGGCGAGGTGCAATTCGGAGACAGTCGCCGTCGAGCCGGGTTCAAGCGCGGTTTGCAACATGGGCAAAAGTTTATCGGCGGACACGCAGACCGGCAATGTTTCTTTCAAAAACGGAAAAACAAAATCAATTGGCCGATGGGAACAAAATTTGCTACGTCTAAAGTGAGTTACCACGACTTTTCGGTCGTAAGTGCATGATACAGACCAAATTTCAAGTCTTGTTGCTTGGCAGTGATGCCAAGTTGTTGGACGCGGTTGCCCAAGTGGCCAGGCTGGATGGCGGCAGCGTCAGCTATGCAACCACTTGCGCGGACACATTGCGCGCCATCCAAAATCAGCCGCCGGATCTGGTGTTACTGGACTTGAAATCCACGGAAACCGACAGCCTCGATTTGCTGCGCCAGCTCAAGCAATATCCGCCGGCAAAACCGGTTTTCACGATTGCGCTCGCAGCCGGAGGCGAAAACCCCGCCGTTTTGCGCTCGTTCGAGCTGGGTTTGAATAAATTCATTTCCGTGCCGTTTGCGGACAGCGCAATTTTTCGGGCGCAATTGAATGGCGGATTGCAGCTCAAATGGAAATTGGACGAATTGACGCACCGCCAACAGGAACACACCGAGGCGCGCCGCGCCGCCGAGGCGAATTCGCGCGCCAAATCCGATTTTCTCGCGGCGATGAGCCACGAAATCCGCACGCCGATGAACGGTGTCATCGCCATGACCGGACTCATGCTGGAAACGCCGCTGACCCAAGATCAGCGCAGTTATCTGGACACCATTTACAACAGCAGCGAATCGTTGCTGAAAATCATCAACGACATCCTCGACTTTTCAAAAATCGAGGCGGGCAAGATGGAATTGGAGCAGCATCCCTTTGATTTGCGCGGCTGCATCGAAGAATCGCTCGACATGCTGGCATCGCGCGCGCTCGAAAAACATCTCGACCTCGTCTATGAAGTGGAAGAACAGATTCCGATGCTGGTTGATGGCGATGAACAGCGGCTGCGGCAGGTTTTGATAAATCTTTTGAGCAATGCGCTCAAATTCACCGAGCGCGGCGACGTGTTTGTGAAGGTGCAAAAAGTGGCGCGCGCGCCGGGCGAAGTGGAAAATTCTTCCGCGTTGATGTTGCATTTTGCCGTGCGCGATACCGGCATCGGAGTGACGCCGGATCGTTTGGCGCGGCTGTTCCGGCCATTCACACAGGCGGATGTTTCCACGGCGCGCAAATACGGCGGCACCGGCCTCGGCCTCGCCATCAGCCGCCGGCTGGTGGAATTGATGGGCGGAAAAATGTGGGCCGAAAGCACGCCGGGCGCAGGTTCAACTTTTCATTTCACCGCGAATGTGACGGCAAAACCGGAAGCCGCGCCGCCGCAACACGTCACCACCTTGTCCCGCCTCGCCGGCCTGAAAATTTTGATCCTCGATGACAATGCCACCAGCCGCAGCACGCTGCTCCAGCATTGTCGCAATTGGGGAATGCTGCCGCAAGCCGTGGAAAATTCCGCGCAGGCATTGGAATTATTGCAACAAGGCGCGGAGTTTGACCTGGCCGTGGTTGACATGTATTTGAACGGCAATGACGGCCTCGTGGCGGCGACGGAAATCCAAAAAATTCCGTCAGCTTCAATGATGCCGCTGGTTCTTCTAACGCCGCTTGGCAAACGAAACAGCGCCAAGGAAGAAGTGCGCATTGTGTTCGCCCATGCGGTTCACAAACCGGTGAAACCCGCGCAATTGGCCGCCGCGCTGGAACGCGCCTTGTTGAGTCCGCGCATTTCGCCGCGCGCCGCCGAGCCGCCGAAAACCGGGCCGTTGCTCGCCACGCAGTTGCCGCTGCGCATTTTGGTCGTGGATGACAACACCATCAATCAACGGGTCGCCGTCCGCATTTTGCAACAGCTCGGTTATCAAGCGGAAGTCGCCGGCAATGGCCGTGAAGCGCTCGACGTGCTCGACCAAAAGCCGTTTGATTTTGTGTTGATGGATGTGATGATGCCGGAAATGGACGGATTGGAAGCGACGCGGCTGTTGCGCAAACGGCAGATGAACCCCGAAAATAAAAATTATCAAACGCGCATCGTCGTCGTCGCCGTGACTGCGCACGCCATGCAGGGCGACCGCGAAAAATGTATCGCTTCCGGCATGGACGATTATCTTTCCAAACCAGTCCGCCCCAAAGATGTCCGCGACATGATCGAACGCTGGGGCGGCACCATCATTCCTGAAACGAAAATGCCACCGCTAAAAAATTTACCGAATCCCGGCGCTGAAGAATCGCCGGTGGACATGGAACGCCTGTTGGATTTGACCGACGGCAATGATGACAGTTTGCGCGAGCTCGTCGAAATGTATCTCAAGCAGACGAACAAACAATTTGAGCAGATGCGGACGGCCATTGGCACGCCGGACGCCGATGCTTTGCGCCGCGTCGCGCACAGTTGCGCGGGCGCGAGCGCGACGCTGGGCATGACGCATCTGGTGCCGCGTTTGCGCGAACTGGAAAAACTCGGCGCGCTCGGCACATTGACGGGCGCGGGTGAAATTTGCGAGACTGCGGCACACGAATACGGTCGCATCCGGGAATTTCTGAAAACCCGTCCCGAACTGGCCGCCGTCGTTGAAAATTTTATCCCTGCATGAAAAAAATCCTGATCATTGAAGACGACCAGATTGTCGCCAACGTCTATCGCAACAAACTGGCCGTCGAAGGTTACCAGGCCGAAACCGCCGCCGACGGCGAAAGCGGCTTGAAAATTTTGCACACCTTCCAGCCGCAGCTCGTCATCCTCGATTTGATGCTGCCGGGAATTTCCGGCGTGGATGTCATCAAGCAAATCCGCGGCGAACTGGATTTCCTGAAAATTCCCATCATCGTTTTTTCCAACACTTACCTGACCAACATGGTCCAGGAAGCGTGGCGCGCAGGCGCGAACAAATGCCTGTCCAAATCCAGTTGCACGCCCAAGGACATCATCGAAGTCGTGCGCGGACTCATCGGCGACAGCGGCGCGATGATTCCGCCGGGACGGAACGGCGAAGTTACGGCGAACAATCACGTTGGATTGGCGGTCCAAAATGATTCCGAATTTCAAGCCGACCTGCGCACGACCTTTATCGAGAATTTGCCGGCCACGCTTTATGCCATGCGCAGCACGTTGCAATTGCTCGTCAAGTCCGACAACGAGATCGCCCGGCTCAAACAAATCCACGAACTTTACCGCCAGATCCACGCGCTCAATGGCAACGCCGGCGTCGCCGGTCTGGTGCAGATCGCGCACATGTCCGCCGCGTTTGAAGCGCTGCTCAAGGAAGTTTATTGGAAACCGAAAAACATCAATTCGTCGAGCATCCGCACCATTGCGTCCGCCGTGGATTTTCTCGGCGTGCTGTTCGACAAAACCGGCTTGCCGGAAAATCAGGAAGTTCCCGCCTCAAAAATTCTCGTCGTGGATGACGAAGCCATTTCCCGTCGCGCGATCGTTTATGCGCTCGAAAAAGCGCGCCTCAAATCCATCAACGTGGATGATTCGGAACAAGCTTTACAACTGCTGACCGAAAATGAATTCGATCTCATTTTCCTCGACGTGGACATGCCCGGCCTGACCGGTTTTGAATTGTGCGCCAAGCTTCGCCTCTTGCCGCAGCACAAAAAAACGCCCGTCATTTTTGTCACCAGCCTCAACGACTTCGACAGCCGCACCAGTTCCACGATGGCCGGCGGCAACGATTTCATCGCCAAACCGTTTTTGTTCATCGAGCTTACCGTCAAGGCGCTCATCCACATCATGCGCGGCAAACTCCAGTCCGCGCGGCTCGTCAATAATTGAACCGGCCTGCGAAAAGCTTTGCCGT
>JAMFSG010000409.1 GCA_026225155.1 Verrucomicrobiota bacterium | reverse complement strand
TGAATGGCGTCGAGTTTGGCGGCGCGTTGAAAAATGTCATCGCCATCGCCGCCGGCGTTTGCGACGGACTCGGTTTCGGCGATAATTCCAAAGCGGCTTTGGTCACGCGCGGCTTGGCGGAAATGCGTCGGCTCGGCGTGACGAGCGGCGCGCAGTTGGAAACTTTTTCCGGCTTGAGCGGCCTCGGCGATCTGATGGTGACGTGCTTTTCCAAATTGAGCCGCAATCGCGGTTTTGGTGAACGATTGGGTCGCGGCGAAAAATTGGATGCGATTGTCGCCAGCGCAAAATCGGTCGCCGAAGGCTTTCCGACGGCGCGTTCGGCGTTTAAACTGGCGCGCAAACTGAAGATTGAAACGCCGATCATCGGCGAAGTTCACGCGATGCTTTACGAAAATAAAAATCCCGCGCAAGCGCTGCGGGATTTGATCGGCCGCGAATCCAAGCCGGAAAATTAAACGTCAATCGGCGGCGATGACCATTCGGAAATCGGACTGGAAGTTCCACAATCAAGGCATTGCGTTGCGCTGAATTGCGTTCCGCAGTGCGGACAAACTCCTTGCGTTTGAAACGTATCAAATTTTCCACCGCATTTTCCACAGCGCCAAAGTTCGCCGATGGGTGGTGAAGTCTTGCATGACGGACAGGAAAAGTTCTGGCGTCGCGGAATTTTGGCAAGATTCGCCAGCGCGCGCGCTTGTTTCAATCCACTCCAACAATTCGTCACGACAAAGGCTGTGATCAGTCCAAGCCAAAGTGATTGTTGCCAAATTGCCAACGCGACCAAGCCGACGGCTCCGACTAGTCCAAAGATGCTCGCAATGAGCAAGCTGTTCGCGCGGCCAAATGGAAACCAAAGCAGCGAACGTAAAATTTGTCCGCCGTCGAGCGGATAAATCGGCAACATATTGAACACGAGTAGGACGATGTTGATCAGCCAGATATTGTGGAGCAGGTGATACGTGTCCGAATCTGAATCATAAAGATGAAGATGCGAAGTCACTGAAATCAAAACCGACAGTAACGGAAGCAAAATCACATTTACCAGCGGACCGGCGGCGATGCTCCAGAGTTGTGCGCCCGGACGTTGCGGCGGTGAAACGTAAGCGACGCCACCAAGTGGCCAAAGGACGATGTCGTTCGTTTTTCCACCAACTTGTCGGCAGGCGAGTTGGTGGCCGAACTCATGAGTCAAAACAATCAGGAATAAAGCTAAAACTTCCAAGGCATTCCAGCCGTAGCTGGAATATTCACGTGGTCGGCTGACGAGATATGCAAACGCAAGAAACCAAGCCCAATGAACATAAACATTGATTCCGAAGAGCTGGAACAATTTGATGGAACCGCCTCGCGTTGGCATTTTACAAAGCTCCTTTGATCAGCTTGAGCAATTCCGCATGCGATTCGACAGCTTTGAATTGCGGGAATTCGGATTTCACTTTTTCGGGTGCGTGGATGAGAAAACCGGTGTTCGCTTCGCCGAGCATGGCGGTGTCGTTGTAAGAATCGCCGGCGGCGATGACGCGGTAGTTCAGCGATTTCAGCGCGGCGACGGATTTTTGTTTTTGGTTCGACTGACGCAATTCATAGCCGGTGATGCGGTCGTTCGTCACGAGCAAGCGATGGCAAAAAAGCGTCGGCCAGTTCAATTGTTTCATCAACGGCGCGGCGAATTGCTCGAACGTGTCGGACAAAATTATGACCTGCGTGAGCGTGCGGAGTTCGTCGAGAAATTCCTTGCCGCCGGGCAGGGGATGCAGCGTGCCGATGACTTCTTGGATCTGCGAAAGCGTGATGCCGTGCTGGTCGAGGATGCCGATGCGATAATTCATCAGCTTGTCGTAATCCGGTTCGTCGCGCGTGGTGCGGCGCAGTTCGGGAATCTTGGTTTTCTCGGCGACGGCGATCCAGATTTCCGGCGTCAACACGCCTTCCATGTCCAACGTAACGATGGTTTGTTTCACGCGCGCAGTTTTTCAAAAAACTGCGGAGGTGTCGAGTTTTGTGCGCGAATCTGGTTGGTTCGCGGCCAATTGCGATTTTGTGCAAAACTCGTGTGCATCCAATTTTTGGACTAGCTTGTTGTGAGGGTGAAATTAAAAATTCCGAGCTTTTTGACTGTCGCTGGCTATAACAAGCCACCCAGTGATCCGTGAAAGGGTTTTTGATTTTTATAAAAATCCAACAATCTATCCACTTGCGACAAAACATTTGTTTCGCCATTAGTCGTGGCCAAAATGCGTGCGTTTTGGATGACGGCAATGGCTTCGTGAAAATTGCCAGTTTCGGCCTGTGCGGCGGAAAGAGTAACCAGAAGAGCCGGTTGATGGTTTTGAGTTAGAGTGCACGCGTGGCTGGCAAGCTGAATGGCGGCAACGCCATCTCGGAATTTTGCTTCAGGGCAGGTAGCAAGTAGCGATGCCAGTTCATTCAACGCCAGAAGATCATCAGGATTCAAACGCAGCGTTTCTTGGCAGGCGGAGATCGCGGCGGCATAATTTTCCTGTTTTAAAAAGCTTTGGGCGAGACCGTAACGTGCATTGACATAATCTGGTTGCAGTTCCAAGACTTTTTCAAATTGAATGACGGCGGCGGGAAAATTGGAACTCATCATCAATGAAAATCCCAGGTTGTAGCGCGCCGAAATATTTTTCGGTTCTACTTGGACGGCTTTTTGCAAATGAACCAACGCTTCAGAAAATCGTTTCTCGTGGATTAAAGCGGCGGCCACATTATTTTGGGCGCTGCCGGAATCTGGCATTTTATCGGCGGCAACTTTCAAAGGGGCAACCGCTTCCTCGCTGTGTCCCGAATTAAGAAATGCGAGGCCGATCGTCTCTTCGGTTTCGACATCCTTGCCATCGAGTTGTAATGCACGGTTAAAATGCGGCAGCGCTTCATCATATTTTCCGGCTTCCAATAGAGTTTTGCCCAAGGACAATTGGGATGGATAATAGTTCGTGTCCGTGGCGACCGACTGGGAATAAAATGTTAAGGCATTAGTGCGATCGCCAATTTCCGCGAAAGCATTCCCCAGGCAAAAAAAAGCGACGGCATTGTCCGGGATGATTTCCGCCGCGTGGGTAAACAAATTAAAACTATTGCGCCAGTAGGTGATTTGCACGGAAGTGATAATGAAGCAAGCGATCAATAGGATTGCCGCGAGACCTTGAACGGGTCTTTTCAAACCGGATTTGAATGAAATTAAATCTGCCGCGCCCCAAACGATTAAGATCAGCAATCCGATACTGGGAATATACATATACCGATCGGCCAAAGCCTGTGAACCAACTTGCACCAGCCCGATGGCTGGAATTAATGTTCCCAAAAACCAAAGCCACCCGACAATCATGTAAGGAAACCGTTTGCGCCAATATATAAAAAGACCCGACCATAAAAGTAACAGGATCAAGGAGGTGATG
>JAMFSG010000408.1 GCA_026225155.1 Verrucomicrobiota bacterium | reverse complement strand
GCAAAGGCACGCCGATGAAAGCCGCGCTCGCATCGGAAATCCTCGAAGCCTATCAAGGGCAGGGGAATGCGATCCGCAAACGCGACGAAGTGCATAAGATGGCGCAGGCGAACAAAGCCTTCGCACATTTCCGCTGGTAAATTTTTGAGCAAAATCAAAACGCCGAAGTCAAACTCTTCGGCGTTTTTCATTGGTGGAAAAGCGTAAATTGCGGCGGATGGAAGGACAACACTTCGTCGTAAAACTAGATTGCAATTTGTCCGGTAATCATGAAAATTCAGCGTTCACGAATTCAGCTATGAAAAAAATTATTCTTTCTTTGATTTGTCTCGCCACCGCCGCGCCGCTGTTTGCGGACGGCACGAACCAGTTGACGGATGAAAAATCCCGCGTGAGTTATGCCATCGGCCTGATGATCGGCAATAATTTCAAGCGCCAGAACCTGGACACGAACACGTTGGATGTTGACATCGCGGCGCAAGCCATTAAGGCCGTGCAATCCGGCAGCACGCCATTGCTCACGGACGAAGAAGCGCAACAGACACTCAAGGCTTTTGGCCAGAAATTCGCCGCCAAACAAAAAGAATTGCTGGCGGAAGAAGGCGTTAAAAACAAAGCTGCCGGCGATGCTTTTCTCGCGGCGAACAAAAACAACCCCGGCGTGCAAACGCTGCCGGATGGCTTGCAATATCTCGTCATCACCAATGGCACGGGCGCGACGCCTTCAGCCGCCGACACGGTGACGGTGAATTATCGGGGCACGCTCGTTGACGGCACGGAATTTGATAGTTCCTACAAACGCGGCCAGCCGGCTTCGTTCGCCGTCGGTCAGGTGATCCATGGCTGGACGGAAGCGTTGGAAAAAATGCCCGTGGGATCGAAATGGAAATTATTCATTCCGTCCGACCTGGCTTACGGCGAACGCGGCCAGCGTGGTATCCCGCCGAATTCAGTTTTGATTTTTGAAGTGGAATTGCTTTCCACGAAAACTCCGCCACCCGCAGCCGCGCCCGTGCCAGCCGCACCGTTGACGAGCGACATCATCAAAGTGCCATCCAAAGCGGAGATGGACAAAGGGGCGAAGATTGAAGTCATCAAGCCGGGCGATGTGCCGGCACAGACGAATCATTAAGCAAGATTTTTGAACGCCCGCGCGGCGTTTATGTCAATTTTTCAGAATATGAAATTGACTCGAAGTTTTGTCGGCCTTTCGTTGGGAGCATTTACGGCGGTGGTCATCCTGGCCACCGTCCATTTCACTTGTTGGGCGCGCGAGAATGCGCCGTCAGTGAAGATTGACAAGACGCCGCTCGACCGCACTGCACATCTCGTCACGAGCTACGCGCCGATTGTAAAAAAAGTGGCGCCGAGTGTCGTCAACATTTTCTCCACCCGTTTTATCAAGGAGCAAGCGCGCCGCAATCCATTTCTGAATGACCCGATCTTCCGCCAATTTTTCGGCGACCAGATTCCTGACGATGGTAATGGTGACGACAATCGTGAACATACGCGCAAGGAAGAAAGCCTCGGCTCCGGCGTGATCATTTCTTCGGACGGTTATATTCTGACAGCCAATCACGTTGTTGAAGGCGCGGACGAAATCAAGATTTCCATCGCCGATGATAAAAAACAATATGCCGTAAAAGTCATCGGCAAAGACGCGGCGACGGACATCGCGGTTTTGAAAATTGACGCAAAAAATTTGCCCGCCGTCACGCTGGCGGACAGCGACCAACTTGAAGTGGGTGATGTCGTCCTCGCCGTTGGCAATCCGTT
>JAMFSG010000033.1 GCA_026225155.1 Verrucomicrobiota bacterium | reverse complement strand
GTGTTCAAACCCATCGCGTGCATCATCCGCAAACGGTCGGCCCAATACTCGTGCGGGATGCGCGCCGGATGGATTTCACCCGCCTTAATCTGGAACGGTTTGCCATGGAGCAGAAAATTGTTCGTGCCGATGACAAAGGTGGAATCAGCTTTGGCTGCGGGCAACAATCCCAGCAGCAGGCAAAGAAGTCCAATTTTCAAACCGGCTGACCTGATAACGGCGTGCATTTTTTTCATAAATTTTTCTCGAGCCTGCGGTGTGTTTTCTTGCGAAAGGCAAAATACCTTTTTTAACGGCGCTGGCGAAAGGACATAAAGATGTTCCGCACTTCGGTTGTTCATTCAAAGAATTTCCGCGCGCTTCTCGTTGGCGCGCAAACCGAGATTTCCGTAACGATGGTAATCTGTGCTGACGCTTTGTTCGTGCAGATACCAAAGCATTTCCAGCCTGCCTTCGCCGGCAACCGGCGTGCTCACGATGTGGCCGCCGGCTTCGTTCGCCGCGCGCAAAACTTTTTCCGGCACGCGTTCGGACGACGCAAAACGCACGCGCCCGGTTTTTCCGCCGGAAATTTGCGAAACTAATTCTTCGTCCGTTTCAACCACCGATTCAATTTCGCGTTCCCGGAATTTTGTCAGCTCTTCCAGCAACGCTACCGCCGGTAATTTTTCTTTCACCGGCGAACTGACCGTGACTTTACAGCCGGCGATCTGCGCCGCCAGAACGCGCGTGAAAATTTCAAACGCACTGTCATTCGCATGAATCCGGACACGCACGTTTTCAAATGGCAAATAACGGCGCACGTTATCCTGCCCGACCAACAAAAAATGATCGTGCTCTTGACCGAATTCCTCACGTTGCGCCGCCTCGCAACTGACAATCGCGCTGATGATATTTTCCGCGCCGGGAATTTTTTTCGCGAGCAGCGCGCCGCACAAAGCCGCGAATTCCCGCTGCGCCGGTTTGGCTGATTTTTTTGTCAGCGGCGCGTCGAGAAAATTCATGAACTGCGCGACGTAATTTGGGCCGCCCGCTTTCATGCCCGCGCCGAAAACGGATTTGCCCATGCCGCCAAATGGCTGGCGCAACACCACCGCGCCGGTCGTGACGCGATTGATGTAAAGATTTCCCGCGCGGATATTTTTCTTCCAAAAATCCCACTCACGTTCGTCGAGGCTTTCCAAACCGCTCGTCAAACCGAAGCCGGTTTGATTCACGATTTTCACGGCTTCCGCCAGATTTTCAAAACGCATCACTGCGAGCATCGGCCCGAAAAATTCCGTCAGGTGCGTGTAGCTGCCGGGCGACACGCCGTATTTGATTCCCGGCGTCCAAACATTCGGATTGCCGTCAATTGGTTTTGGTTGCAACGCCCATTTTTCGCCGGGTTCGAGCGTCGTCAAAGCCTTTTGCAAATCGCCGTTCGGCGGACGAATCAGCGGCCCCATTTTTGTGTCGAGTTCCCACGCGGAACCGACTTTCAAAATTTGCACCGCTTCGCAAAGTGCGGCGCGAAAATTCGGATCGTCATAATTTTCCGCCTGCAACAACAGCAGTGAAGTGGCGGAACATTTTTGTCCCGCGTGGCTGAACGCGGAATGCAAAATGTGTTTGATCGCCTGATCGCGATCAGAAACGGCGGTGACGATCGTCGCATTTTTGCCGCCGGTTTCGGCAAACAAATCCAGACGCGGATTATCACGCAACATTGTCTGCGCGGTTTCCGTGCCGCCGGTCAAAATCACCGCGTTAACTTTTAGATGATTCACGAGTTGACGACCTTCTTTGCCGCCGGAACACGGCACAAATTGCAAAACTTTTTTCGACACGCCCGCGCGCCAAAAGCATTGGCACATTTCCCACGCGATCAAAACCGTGTCGGACGCTGGTTTGAGAATGACCGTGTTGCCTGCGGCGAGTGCGGCCGCAATGCCGCCGCACGGAATCGCGATCGGAAAATTCCACGGCGAAACGACGACGACGACGCCTTTGCCGCGCGCTTTGAGCGTCGGCAACTCCTGCCATTCGCGCGCGGTATCGCGATAAAATTCCAGAAAATCAATCGCCTCGGAAACTTCGGGATCAGATTCGGGCAAAGTTTTTCCGCCGTTCGCCATCGCTGCGCCCATCAAATCACCGCGTGCAATCCGTAATTCTTGCGCAACTCTGCCAAGAATTTCCGAACGCGCGAACGGCGACAATTTTCGCCAGCCGTCATCATCCGCAGCGGCAATTTCGACCGCGCGAATAATATCATTTTCATTCGCTTGAACATATTTTCCGACAACTATTTTTGGCCGCGACGGGTCAAGACATTCGCGAATTGTCCGGCCATCAAAAACTTCTTCGCCGCCGATGACAAAAGGAATTTGCACCGCATTTTCGCCAAAACGCGGCTGCCATTTCGCGACAATCTGCTGCGCCCATTCGCCGTTTTGCGGCAGTGAAAAATCCGTGTCCGCTTCGTTTTCAAAATTCCGCCAGCCGCGCGCGATGGCTTGAGTTGGCGTTGGCGGCAAGTTTCGATCCTGTGTCCGGCGCGGCGCATCGCTAACTTTTTCCACGTCCGCAAACGCGGCGAGAAAACCTTGTTCCAGCTTTTTCCATTGCTCGCTGCCGGCTTTAATCTTGAACGCGTGGCGCAGAAAATTTTCCGGTCCGGTATTTTCGTCGAGACGGCGAACGAGATAACCGATGGCGTTGATGAAATGTTCTTTTTTGCACGCGGGCGCGTAGAGCAAAAGATTGCGCGACAGCTCGAACAGCGCGCGGCGCTGATGATTCGCCATGCCTTCGAGCATCTCGAATTGCACGCGGTCGAGCGCGCCGCGTTCCTGCGCGAGCGTCAGTGCATACGCGATGTCGAACAGATTGTGCGACGCGACGCCGACGTTCAGCGCGGCGAGATTTTCCGGCTTCAACGCCTCGTGCAACATGCGTTTGTAATTCGCGTCCGTCTCGATTTTCGATTTGAACGGCGCGAGTGGCCAGCCGCGCAACGATGCCTCGGCGCGCTCGTTTTCGAGATTCGCGCCTTTCACGATGCGCACGGTGATGCGTCCGCCGCCGGTCGCAACGCGTTGCCGCGCCCACGCTTGGATTTGTTGCAACGTGCGGAACGAATCGGGAATGTAACCTTGCAGCGCGATGCCGGCCTGAATGTGCAGCAATTTCGGGCGGTCGAGCGTTCGCATGAAAGCGTCGGCGGTCAATTCCTTGTCGCGATATTCTTCCATGTCGAGATAGACAAACTTCGGCACAATCTCGCCGTTTGCGCGTTTGAAACTCGCGCGGTCGGCGACGAGAAATAATTTTTCCAAACGGTCGCAAAGAATTTTCACCGTGTGTTCGCGCGCGAGCGGCGAAATCTGTGAATAGAGCGTAGAAATTTTTATCGAGACAACTTCGATTTCCGGCCATTGCAAACCGGTCAGATATTGTTCGAGGCGGCGATCCGATTCCGCCTCGCTTAGAATGGATTCACCGAGAAAATTCACGTTCATGCGCACGCCTTCGTGCGTGCGTTCGGCGAGATGATGCGCGAGCCGGTCTTTTTCGCCGGGCAAAATCACGTTCGCCGTTTCCTTTTGCATGTGCTCTTTGACGAGCGGTAGCGCGACGCCGGGCAAATAACCGCCGAACGATTGAAAACCTTTCATCAACGTGCGATCCCACGGACTGAAAAATCGCGGCACGCCTTGCACGTCAAGAATGTGGATCAAATGCTCGACGGCGCGACGCGGATTATTGGTGCGGAACGCCTGATCGGTCATCTGCGCGAGCGTCGCTTTGTCGGACGGCGTCTGCAACATGCGATCCAATTCCGACTGCTGCTTTTTTTCGGCGGAAGTCTGCAATTCCGTTGCGCGTTCCTGCAAACGTCGCGCGAGGAAAAGTGTTTTTTGGATGATCGGCGGCTGCGCGCTTTTCGGATCAATCTGAAAATCTGCGAGCAGTTTTTCGAGCGTCGAATTGGAAATCTGATTGGGCATGAAAATCAAACAATTAGTTTTTTACCGCGGAGACGCAGAGTTGAGACAGAATTAACCGAATTTTCAGAATTAAATCCTGCCAATTCTGATTTTGTTAATTTTGTAAATTCTGTCTTCATGTTTTCTCCGCGTCTTTGCGTCTCGGCGGTTATTTGGTTTTACAAAAATCAAATGCCCAATTCACTTTTCACTTCAGCAAATTTTTCAATCGCGAACGCCAGTTCTTCTCGGCTATGCGCGGCGGAAATCTGCGTGCGGATGCGCGCCTTGCCTTGCGGCACGACCGGATATGAAAAGCCCACGACATAAACGCCTTTCGCGAGCATCGCTTCGGCAACTTTCGCCGCGAGCGCCGCGTCACCGAGCATCACGGGACAAATCGGATGCGTGCCGGGCAAAATCGTGTAACCGAGTTTCGCCATGCCTTCGCGGAAAAATTTTGTGTTCGCTTCCAGCTTGTCGCGCAACGCCGTGGATTCCGTCAGCAATTCCAAAACTTTCAGCGACGCGCCCGCGATACTCGGCGCGAGCGTGTTGGAAAAAAGATACGGCCGCGAACGCTGCCGCAAAAATTCGATAACTTCTTTTCGTCCGCTCGTGTAACCGCCGCTCGCACCGCCGAGCGCTTTGCCGAGCGTGCCGGTGATGATGTCCACGCGCCCCATCACGTCATTATATTCGTGCGTGCCGCGACCGGTTTTGCCCATGAAACCAACGGCGTGCGAATCGTCCACCATAACGAGCGCGCCGTATTTTTCCGCGAGATCGCAAACGGCTTTGAGATTCGCGATGTAACCATCCATCGAAAAAACGCCGTCCGTCGCGATCATTTTGTAACGGCAATTCGCCGCGTCTTTCAACTTCGCTTCGAGATCCGCCATATCGTTATTTTTGTAACGATGCCGCTGCGCTTTGCACAAACGGATGCCGTCAATGATGCTCGCATGATTCAATTCGTCGGAAATGATCGCGTCCTCCGCGCCGAGCAACGTCTCGAACAAACCGCCGTTCGCATCAAAACAGGAGCCGTAAAGAATCGTGTCTTCCGTGCCG
>JAMFSG010000407.1 GCA_026225155.1 Verrucomicrobiota bacterium | reverse complement strand
GGCTTGAGCACTAAAGCCGACGACCTCGCCGGCCTGCTTTCGCATGGACAAAAACAGAGGCTTGAGATCGGCATGTTGCTCGCGCAGCAACCGAAATTATTGCTCGTGGACGAACCGGCCGCTGGCATGAGCGACGAAGAAACACACAAGACCGGCGAACTGCTTTTGAGTCTCGAAGGCAAACACAGCATCATCGTCATCGAACATGACATGACGTTCGTCCGTCAGATCGCGCGCAAAGTCACTGTGCTGCATCAAGGCCATGTGTTATGCGAAGGCACGGTGGACGAAGTGCAAAATGACGAACGCGTCAAAGAAGTTTATCTCGGTCGCAAGAAAAAGAATTAAGCCGCCATGCTGAACCTTTCCAACCTCAACGTCAGTTACGACGGCTCGCGGATTTTGCGCGGCGTGAACCTCACCGTTCCCGACCGCAGTTTGGTTTGTCTGATGGGCCGCAACGGCGTCGGCAAAACCACCACGCTCAAATCCATCGTCGGTTTGGTGCGTCCGGAATTGGGCTCCGTCAAACTTGATGCCGTGGATCTTTCCGCGATGAAACCCGATCAGCGCGCGCGCGAAGGCATCGGTTTTGTCCCGCAAGGCCGCGATATTTTTCCGCACCTCACTGTCTGGGAAAATCTGAAGATCAGCGTCGTCGTTCACGGCACCAAAGCCGATCAAGTGGATCGCGTGCTGGAATTATTTCCCATCCTCAAAGAATTTCTCCAACGCAAAGGCGGCGTTTTGAGCGGCGGCCAGCAACAGCAACTTGCCATCGCACGCGCATTGCTGACCGATCCGAAAATTTTGATCCTCGACGAGCCGACCGAAGGCATCCAACCGAACATAATTGACCTCATCGGCGACACACTTTTGAAGATCAAAAAAGAAGGCAAGATCAGCATTTTGCTCGTCGAACAATATCTCGATTTTTGCCTCGCCGTCGGCGACAGTTTTTACATCATGGACCGCGGCGCAGTCGTGGCTGAAGGTCCGATTTCGCAACTGAACGATGACATCGTCAAAAAACATCTGACGGTTTAATTTTTTTGAAAACGGTTTTTGCCGGTCTTAAAATTCGTGTTGGTGCATAAATCAGGTTTTAACGCCAAAGAATCAATTATGAAAAAATCATTCCAAACCGTTTCACTTTTTCAACGCGTCCTGCCGCTCTCGCTGCTTTTTCTTTTGCCCTCACTCGCGCAAGCGCACCCCGGCATGCCCGGCCACACGCACGGTTTCGAAAACGGTTTATTACATCCGCTGACCGGCCTCGATCACATTTGCGCGATGGTTGCGGTCGGACTTTGGGCGGCGCAACGCGGCGGACGCGCTTTGTGGCTCGTGCCTGCAACTTTTGTTTCGGTCATGATCCTCGGAGGTGTTTTGGGAATGGGTGCAGCACAAATTCCATTTGTTGAACAAGGCATCGCGGCTTCCGTTTTGGTGCTGGGAATTTTCATCGCCGCCGCCGTGCGTTTGCCGTTGGCGGCCAGCATGGCCATCGTGGCCCTATTCGCACTTTTTCACGGTTACGCGCACGGTGCGGAAATGCCCGCAACGGCGTCCGGTTTGAATTACGGAATCGGTTTTATCGCGGCCACCGCCAGCCTGCATCTTTGCGGCATCGGACTTGGTGTCGCCGCGCAACGATTCGCGTCGGCGCAATTCATCCGTTATCTCGGCGGCGCGATTGCGGCTTGCGGGATTTATCTTTGTTGCGCATTGTGACCGTTGCCACCACGCGATTAAATTTTGAAACCAATGGTAATGTCTTTGACCAACGCGAAGAAATTGCCATCGCAATCTGACGGCGCGCGATTGACCGTCGAATCCGTTGCGGGTCAAAGCACCGTCACTTCCGCGTTCGCCCGCACTCCGCTGAAACTGCTCACGCCACGTTCGCGCGGGCAAAGTGTCTGGGCTTACACCAGCAGTTTTGGCGGTGGCTTCGTGGCCGGCGACGAAACGCGACTGGAAGTGCGCCTCGGCAAAAACACGCGCTGTTTTCTCGGCACACAGGCTTCAACCAAAATTTACCGCAACCCGCGCCAACGCGCGTGCGGTCACGTCACGCACGCGACGGTGGAAGAAAATTCGCTGCTCATATTTGCGCCCGATCCGGTCCAGCCATTCGCGAATTCCAGTTACACGCAACGCCAGGAATTTCATCTCTGCGCGGGCGCGGGTTTGGCGCTGGTGGATTGGTTCACGTCCGGGCGCGCGGCGCGCGGCGAACGTTGGGCGTTCAACCATTTTCAAAGCCGCAACGATATTTTTATTTCCGGCGAACGGATTTTCATGGATTCAATTTTATTGGATTCAGCGATTGATCCGATCATTTCAGCGCATCGCACCGGTCGCTTCAATTGTTTTGCCATGTTGCTGCTCGTGGGCGAACCGATGCAATCGGCGGCAGCAAATTTATTGGAAATCATTTCCGCGAATCCTGTCCAGCGCGGCGAAGCGTTGATCGCCAGCGCAAGCCCGCTCACCAACGGCGCGATCCTGCGCATCGCGGGCGAAAGTGTTGAACAAGTCGGCCACGCGTTGCATCATCATCTCAAGTTTGCGGCCGCGTTGCTCGGCGATGATCCGTGGGCGCGCAAATGGTAATTTATGCACCTCTCGCCCCGCGAAATTGATAAGCTCCTGTTGCACAACGCCGGTTTTCTCGCGCAGAAACGGCTCGCGCGCGGCGTGCGTTTGAACCATCCCGAATCGGTCGCGCTCATCGCTACGGTCTTGCTGGAATTTATCCGCGATGGCAAAAGCGTTTCGGAATTGATGAATGTCGGTCGTCAGTTGCTCGGGCGAAATCAAGTCATGTCCGGCGTGCCGGAAATGATTTATGATGTGCAAGTTGAAGGCACTTTTCCCGATGGTTCAAAACTGGTGACCGTGCATCATCCGATCGCCAGCGAGAATGGAAATCTTACGCTCGCATTGCACGGCAGTTTTTTGCCAGTGCCCAAATTTTCGATTTTTAAATCCGTCGCCGACGAACCGATTCCTGGTTCCAGCGAAATCAAGGCTGGCGAAATTGAACTCAATGCCGGACGCGCGACGGCTGAAATTCTCGTGACGAATCTCGGCGACCGTCCGATTCAAGTCGGCAGTCATTATCATTTCATCGAGACAAATGCCGCGCTGAAATTTGATCGCGGCACGGCTTATGGCAAACGTCTGGACATTCCTGCCGGAACGGCCGTGCGTTTTGAACCTGGCGAAAGCAAGACCGTAAAACTGGTAGAAATCGCCGGCAAAAAAATCATTCGCGGCGGAAATAATTTGGCGAGTGGAAAAGTTTCGGTGGCCGGAAAGAAGGCCGCGTTGAAACAGGTGAAATTGAAAGAATTCGGTTCAACTTAAAATTCACACGGAGGCACAGAGGTCACAGTGAAAAGCCATTGCAGAAAAGCTCTGTGCTCTCTGTGCCTCTGTGTGAAATCTGTGCAAAAATTATGTCGCACAAAATGAAACGCGCGCATTACGCCGACATGTTCGGCCCGACGACCGGCGACAAAGTCCGGCTCGGCGACACGTCGCTGATCCTCGAAGTCGAAAAGGATTTCACGGTTTACGGCGACGAATGCAAATTTGGCGGCGGCAAAGTCATTCGCGAAGGCATCGGCCAGGCCGCGGGCGTCGGTGCAAAAGACGCGCTGGATTGCGTCATCACAAATGCCCTCATCGTTGACTACACTGGAATTTACAAAGCGGACATCGGCATAAAAAATGGTTTGATCTCTGCCATCGGCAAAGCCGGAAATCCCGACATGATGGCGGGCGTCACGCGCGGCATGATCATCGGCGTTACGACAGAAGTAATTGCGGGCGAAGGCTTGATCGTCACGGCGGGCGGACTCGATACGCACATCCATTTCATTTGTCCGCAGCAGGCACACGAAGCCATCGCTGCCGGTTTGACGACGATGGTCGGTGGCGGCACCGGTCCAGCCGTCGGCACGTGCGCGACGACCTGCACGCCGTCGCCATTTTATTTTCAAGCGATGTTGCAAGCTGTGGATTCGTTGCCGCTCAATTTCGGTTTTACTGGCAAAGGCAATACCGCGCTGCCCGCCGGTTTGCCGGAACAAATTGCCGCTGGTGCGATTGGTTTAAAGTTACACGAAGATTGGGGCACGACGCCCGCCGCGATTGATTGCTGTTTGAGCATCGCCGACAAACACGACATCCAAGTCACGATTCACACGGATACGTTGAACGAATCCACTTTTGTCGAAGGCACAATCGCCGCGTTCAAAGGTCGCACGATCCACACCTATCACAGCGAAGGCGCGGGCGGTGGTCACGCGCCGGATATCATTCGTATCTGCGGCGAACCCAATGTGTTACCGAGTTCCACGAATCCGACGAAGCCTTACACGGTCAACACGATTGACGAGCATCTCGACATGTTGATGGTCTGCCATCATCTCGATCCAAATTTGCCAGAAGACGTGGCGTTTGCGGAAAGCCGGATTCGCGGCGAGACGATCGCGGCGGAAGATATTTTGCACGACCTCGGCGCGATCAGCATGATGAGTTCTGATTCGCAAGCGATGGGTCGCATCGGCGAAGTCATCACGCGCAGTTGGCAGACGGCGGATAAAATGAAACAGCAGCGCGGTCGCCTCGCCGAGGAAAAAGGCGACAACGATAATTTGCGCATCAAACGTTATATTTCAAAATACACGATCAATCCCGCGCTGGCGCATGGCATGGCGCACATCGTCGGTTCGATTGAAGTCGGCAAGCTCGCTGACATCGTGTTATGGAAACCATCCATGTTTGGCGCAAAACCGGAAATGGTTGTCAAAGGCGGCGTCATCGCGTGGGCGCAGATGGGCGATCCGAACGCGAGCATTCCCACGCC
>JAMFSG010000406.1 GCA_026225155.1 Verrucomicrobiota bacterium | reverse complement strand
CCGTTGCTTGAGAAAATTGATCGTTTTATTGACGGCAATCCGGTAAAGCCAGGTGTAAAAAGTCGAGCCGCCCTTGAAAGATTTCAGCGCGGAAAACGCTTTGATAAAAGAATCTTGCGCGAGGTCGTTGGCGTCCTCGTGATTCGATGTCATGTGATAAATCGTCGCGTAAATGCGTTGCTGATAACGCTTTACCAGTTCGTCGTAAGCGGTCAAATCGCCGTTGCGCGAACGCTGGACCAATTCGCTTTCCAATATTTCGACCGGCTCGTCAGCTTCGGACCTAATGGCTGGTTCTGACATAATCATGTTCATTGAACCGCCAAAATCCCAGTTTGTTGCGCAATAAAATCGGTCAAACCGAGCAAGCCCGTGCGTCCCGCTGACGCCGGCAATACGCGCAACGCCCGCCGCGCCTGTTCCAGATAATGTTCAATCACTTCGACCGACGGCGCAAACGTTTCGTATTTCGCCAGCAACGCGTTCACGGCGTTGAAATTTTCCGGCTGCCAATCTTGGATCAGATTTTCCAGCGCAGTGCGATCTTCGGCATTCGCGCGTTCCCAAGCGAGCAGCAACGGCCACGTCAATTTGCCTTTGGCCAAGTCCGTGCCAAGCGATTTGCCGGCGTCGGCTTCGGTGCCGAACAAATCCACGCAATCATCATAAACTTGATAGGCGATGCCGACGGACGCGCCGAATTCGCGCAACGCGGCGCGTTGTTCTGCCGTCGCTTCGCTCAAAAATGCGGCGAGATCGCATGACAGCGTGAAGAGTTCGCCGGTCTTCATTTCGATGACGCGAAAATAATCGCGGCGCGCGGCGACAAATTTCCGCCGCTGCTGCGTCTGCAAAATTTCGCCGGAACAAACCGTGTTGGTAGCGAGCGCCACGGCGCGGCAAACTTCAGGCGTGGGATAGCTGGAAGCGAGTTTCAATGCCTGTGCAAAAAGACAGTCGCCAAAAAGAACGGCTATTTCGTTGCCCCATTTTGCGGCGACGGTCGGACTGTCGCGGCGGATTTTGGCTTCGTCCATCACATCGTCGTGGACAAGCGTGGCGAGATGCACCATTTCGATGATGACCGCCGCTTTGACGTGAGATTCATTCGGTTGGCCAAAACATCCAGCGGCGAGCGCGACGAGCGTGGGACGCAAGTGTTTGCCGCCATTGTTCAACGCGTGTTCGGCGTAAGGCACGATTTGCGGATCAAAATCGCGCGCCTGTCGCATCAATTGTTGCGTGACCGCATGCAAAAACGGTTCCACCGGTTCCACAATTTTTTTCCAGGAACGAGCGGGGTCGGCATTGGATGAATCGGTCGCACCCGAAGTCACCACTTTTGATTCAGCGGCCAGCATTTCACCAGTGAATCTACGTTTGCCAAGCGATGTAGTCAAACCAGTTTCAAATTAGTTTCAAGTTCCAAGTTTTAAGTGTTCAGTTGGGGAGCGCGCCCGCCTCGGGCGCAACCGACGACGCCCTCGTCATCGGCTTCTGCGGTGTGCGAAGTCAAAATAATTGTGGATGCGTTTGGTTCGCGCGAAAAAGTTCAACGCGAGGGCGCGTTGAACCGCAGCCGAGGGCGGCTGTGCTCCCCCAATTTAATAAAAAAACGCGGACGGCTTTCGCCATCCGCGCCTTGAATTATTTTTGAAGAATTACGCTTGGGCCGCGACCGGCGCAGCCGCAGCGGCTTCTTCCTTGTCTCGATCTTCCATTGCGGCTTTGCGCGAAAGACGGACGCGACCTTTTTCGTCCACGCCAAGACATTTCACGGTGATGTCGTCGCCGACTTTCACGATGTCTTCGGTGTTTTTCACGCGGAAGTTGGCGAGTTCGCTGATGTGAACCAAACCGTCTTTTCCGGGCAAAAATTCGACGAACGCGCCGAACTCTTTCACGGTGACCACTTTGCCGCGATAAATCTTGCCGATTTCGGCTTCCGCGCTCAAACCGGTGATCGCGTCCACGGCGATCTTCATGCCTTCCGCCGAAACGGAGAAGATGTTGACCGTGCCGTCGTCTTCGATGTCGATTTCGCAACCGGATTCTTCGACGAGACGTTTGATGTTTTTGCCGCCCGGCCCGATGAGCGCACCAATTTTTTCCGGATTGATCTTCAAGACCTGGATGCGCGGAGCGTATTTGCTCAATTCCGTGCGCGCGGTGGAAATCGTCTTTGCCATTTCCGCAAGGATGTGTAAGCGGGCAATGCGGGCTTTTTCAACCGTTTCGGACATGAGCGCAAACGGAATTCCTTTGAGCTTGAGATCCAATTGGAAACCGGTGATGCCTTTTTCCGTGCCGGCGATTTTGCAATCCATGTCGCAATACGCATCTTCCCAGCCGATGATGTCGGTGAGCAATTGGTATTTGGAAATGGTGTCGCCGCTGTATTCGGTGCAGATGCCGACGCTGATACCAGCGACCGGACGGGTCAACGGAACGCCAGCATCCAGCAACGCCAATGTGCCGCCGCAGACGGAAGCCATCGAAGTGGAACCGTTGGATTCCATGATTTCGCTGACGACGCGCACGGCATAAGGATAATCTTTCGGCAACATCGGTTCGATCGAACGTTCCGCCAAAGCGCCGTGACCGATTTCGCGACGGCCCGGACCGCTGATGCGGCCGGTTTCGCCGACGGAGAAATTCGGAAAGTTGTAATGCAAAATGAATTTCTTTTCCGTCTGGCCGCCGGTGTAAGAATCAAATTCCTGCGTATCGTCGCCCGTGCCGAGCGTGACGAGCGAAACCGCCTGCGTTTCGCCACGCGCGAAAATCGCGGAACCGTGCGAGCGCGGCAGAACGCCAACTTCGCTAGAGATTGGACGGATCGTGTCGAACGCGCGGCCATCCAAACGCTTGCCGCTTTCGAGGATCAATTTGCGGACGGCTTCTTTTTGGATGTAATAAAATGCGTCATTGATGACAAACGGCGTAACTTTTTCCGCGCCGAACTGCGCGACGAGTTTTTCGCCGACTTCATTCTTGATGGCGTTGCATGCACTTTCGCGATTCAATTTTCCGGGCGTCAACAGCGCGGGCACAAAACGGTCGCCGGCGAGTTTTTTCGCTTCCGCGAGAATTTCATCGGGAACGATCTTGAGCGTGATCTCGCGTTTTTTCTTGCCGACTTTCGCGGCAAGTTCTTTTTGCGCGACGATCTGCGGCTGGATAGCTTCCTGCGCGAATTTCAAAGCGGCATTGAAGTCCGCCTCGGAAATTTCCTTGGCCGCGCCTTCATACATGACGATG
Organism: Verrucomicrobiota bacterium; assembly: GCA_026225155.1. Lineage (GTDB taxonomy): Bacteria > Verrucomicrobiota > Verrucomicrobiia > Limisphaerales > UBA11358 > UBA11358. The sequence continues at coordinate 6,388 of JAMFSG010000406.1, read as the reverse complement.
TCTTTTTCGTTGCCGACATAGACGAGGTCGAGGTCGCTGTCCGCCTGCTCGGCGTGCGTAGGATTCGCAATAAATTTTCCACTAACGCGGCCGATGCGCGCCGCGCCCAGCGGGCCGGCCCACGGAATATCGCTGACCATCAACGCGGCACTCGCGCCGATGATGCTCAAAATATCTGGATCGTTTTCGCCGTCCGCGCTGAGCAAAACGGTCTGGACTTGGACTTCATTATACCAGCCTTTGGGAAACAGCGGACGGATCGGACGATCGGTCAAACGGCAGGTGAGAATTTCTTTTTCGGTCGGACGGCCTTCACGTTTGAAATAACCGCCGGGAAATTTTCCAGCCGCCGCCGCTTTTTCGCGGTAATCAACGGTCAATGGAAAAAAGTCTTGTCCGTCCTTGGCTTTCGTCGCGGCCACAGCAGCCACGAGCACGATGGTTTCACCGACTTGCACGGTGACGGCACCGTCAGCCTGTTTGGCCAACTTGCCGGTTTCAATGATGATTTGTTTGTCGCCGATTGGGGCGGTAATTTTTTCTGGCATATTAACTTGGCCGCCGCCCGCCCGAGGAACTTCAGTGAACCCCGAAAGCTTCGGAGCTGATTGAAATTTCCCTGGAGGCAGCGGAATTTTTTACGCGATCTTTTTTTGGTTGGAGGATTTTGCCGCTCGCGTGCGGCGCAAATCCAGAAACAGAAGGCGGACCCGTGTGAAAACGAAAAAAGCCGCGCCTTCCGTAATAAATTATTTGCGCAGCTTCAACTTCTTCGTGACCGTCTGGTAACGGGTCAGGTCCGTGTTGTGGAGATAATCCAGCAAACGACGGCGCTGGCTGACCATCATCAACAACCCACGGCGCGAGCTGTGATCTTTGTGGTTGCCCTGCAAATGGCCGGTCAAATGGTTGATGCGCTCGGTGAGCAGCGCGATTTGCACGTCGGCGGAACCCGTGTCCTTCGCGTGCGTCTTAAATGATTCAATCGTCTTTGTCTTCGCTTCCATAAATAAATGAGTGGGAGAGAATAATTATTCAGCATCCGGCTGTAAAGCGAATTAAGCGGTGAAAATTGACCCATCCAGCCGGAGCGCCAGCATCCTGCTGGCGAGAAAAACGCCGATCGCCCGATCGCCCGGCCGAGCCGAACCAGAGTTCGGCGTTCCGTAAAAATTCATGTTGCCCATCGCCAAACCAACTGCCGTTTCGTCTCCAGCGTCAATTTGAACTGTTCCCCGATCCGCAAACCTTCCACCCAAAAAATTTCGCCCGCCACCGTTTCCGCCAAAACCAAACTTCGCCGCCGCGCCGCCGAGATTTTTGCGTTCACGAACAAATCCTGCAACTTCGCCGACGACTTCAAACCGATCGGCTGAAACCGGTCGCCCGCGCGCCAGTGCCGCAAAACAATTTCGCCGCCGATTTTATCTGCATCAAAAAATTCAATCCGACGTTGGTGGGGCGAGCGTCCCCGGGAGTCGTCGCTTTTTTTTACCGCCCAGTTAAATTTTCCGCCACCAAATTCTGTCTGCCCTGCCCTGCCCGATAATTTTAATTTGCATTGATTAGTCTTAAAAGTTTCAACCGGCAATTCCCGCCGCAATTTCACTTTGCCCGCCACGTCGCGAGCCACGGAAAATTCCGCGCCAACGCTCACAAATTTTTCCGTCGATTTCCGAAGCTGTTCAACCAATTCAAAATCCGCAACGACGCCCGCATCAATCAATTGCTGCTGCAAAATTTTCCGGCGAAGCGCCAACGGCAAGACTTCAAAGTCATTCTGGCTTCCGGTTTTCGGTTGCCGGGCTTTCGCCATTTCATTGATGAACTCCGCTTCCGCGCCAACGATTTCCATCAGCCGCAAAACCGACTTCGTCAAACTCGGCTGATAATTTTTCTGCAACAGCGGCAGCAACTCATTACGAATCCGGTTGCGCAAAAAGTCATTGGAAAAATTCGTTGCGTCATCGCGAAATGAAATTTTATTCGCGCATGCGAATTTCAAAATTTCAGCTTTGGAAAATCCCAACAACGGACGAATCAACGAAAATTTCTTGTCGGCAGGCGACGGCGAAATCCATTTCATACCGGCCAAACCTTCGCCTCCGGCACCGCGCAGCAAACGCAAAAAGAAAAGTTCCACCTGGTCATCGGCGTGATGCGCAAGCGCAACGGCGGAAATTTTTTGTGCGCGGGCAACGCGCGCAAAAAATTCGTGGCGCAATTTGCGCGCGGCCATTTCGATCGAGATTTTTGACTGCGCGGCAAATTTTTTTACGTCCGCGCATTCCACAAAAAATGGCAGTTTTAATTTTTCCGCAATTTGCCGGACAAGTTTTCCATCGGCATCGCTGGCGCGCCCGCGAAGCTGGTGGTTGAAATGCGCCACGGAAATTTTCCAGCGATTTTTCCCGGCAAGCGAATTGAGCGTGTGCAGCAAAACCATCGAGTCTGCGCCGCCGGAAACGGCGACGAGAATTTTTTGGCCGCACGAAAACAATCCGCGTTGCTGGATTTCCGTTTCGGCGCGCTGGAGAAATTCGCTCACGCCACCATCTTGTTTTTTTTGAACGGCGTTGGCAAGCGGCTCGCCAGGACGCTCGCCCCACCAACTGAAATCATTGCGAATATTCGAGCCGGTAAAATTGCTGCGGCGAATTCGTGGTCGGCGTGTTGAAGGGCCAGAAGCCGTTTGTGCCAATCGCATTCGTGGCGACAAGTTGCCAGCTTGGAGAAATGAGATTAGTGGTCGTTTCCAAAATGTAATTGATGCCAGGCGAACCGGCGAGAGTGAGCGTCACGCTGCCGTCAGGATTGGCGGCGACACCGGCGATGCTCGGCGGCAGCACGACCGTCAATGTCGCCACGCTGCGGGTGGCGGCACCAAAAACGTTGGTGACGACCAAAATATAATTACCTGCGCTGTTCGTCGTGATGGCGGTGAGCGTCAACACATTCGTCGTCGTGCCGGTTATTCCTGAACCGTTGGATAACTTCGTTCCGTTTTTTTGCCATTGATAGACCAACGGCGTCGAGCCGCCGACGTTGGCGGAAAAAGTGGCGTTGCCGCCGGACAAAATCATCAGATTGGTCGGCTGCGTGGAAATCAGGGGCGCGAAACCCGGCGTCACGCTGACATCGTCGAGTCCGAGGAAGTAATTGTCATCTTGCGCGCCAAATTGGAGGACGCTGGCGGCATTGGTCGCGGTCACGATAAATTGCAAATTCGTCCAGCCAATCTTGCCGATGTCGGTTCCATCAAAAAGCGCGCCGCCGTTCCAAGTCACACTGAATTCATTGGGCGTCAAGGTTTGGCGCCGGAGGTTCGGGCTGTCCAGCCAAAGGGAAAGCAAATATTTCTGACCAGCGACCGTGGGTAGCGTTTGCGAGAGATAGGCCAGCAAACCAGGCTCACCCAACGCGGCGTAATAATTTCCGCCATGCGGAGTGATTCCGGTAACGCTCAAATTGCCGCCCACAAAATTGGTTGAGCCGTCCCCGCCATTCAATGTCCAACCGGTGAAGTCGCCGGTTTCAAAGCCACCGTTTTCGACGAGCGATTGCCCGACCTGCACGTTGTCGGTGATTGTTTGCGTGAACCCGCTGTTCAGGTTGGTGACGGTGAAAGTGGCGGGGAAAATCCCATCGGCCAGATTGGTAGCAATGGACGTGAGCGTGACGGTCACGATTGAATTGGTGCCGGGAAAAATCGTGCCGGTGGGCGGCAAGATGTTGAACCACGCAGACGTGTTGTTGAAACTCCAGTTCAAAGCGGCCGGCCGCAGATTGGTCAAAATAATCTGTTGTGCAGCCGGCGCGAACGGGCCGCCCGCCGGACCGGTGAAATAAATGTTATTCGTCGGCAAAATCACCAGCGAGTCATTCACGTTCAAAGTGAACAGCCGCGAATGGCCGACGCTGCTGGTGACATTCGAAAACCAAAGCGTGGCGGCGTAAGTGCCAACCGTAAAATTACTGGCATTCGTATTCAAACTGACGATGACCGGTTCACCGGCGCCCGCTGCGAGCGTGTCGCCGCTGAGGGAAACGTCAAGCCACGCCGAAGTGTTGATGACTGACCAAGTCAGCGGCGATACACCGGAATTGGTGAGCGAAAACGTTTGCGCTGAAATGTTGAACGTGCCATCGCCCGGGCTCGTCGCCGTAAATCCATAATTTGTGGCAACGGTCAGCGGATCAGGATTGAGCAGCGCGTTGATCAAATTGGTTCCGTTCGGCGTGCCCAAGCCGGTGCAAAGATCATAACCCGGTCCGGCGAAAAATGCGTTCGGACTCGAAGCCGAAGAGTTGTTGCCCGTCGTCACATCGTTGAAAACAGAATTGTAAATGGATTCGTTCGCCAGTTCATAAACCGCCGGATTGATGAAGCCTGCGGGCGGTTGTCCATTCGCAGCGGCCTGTTGATTTATCAACGCCATAAATCCCGCCCACAACGGCGCGGCGCAACTGGTGCCACCGACGTCTTCGCTGCTGCCGTTGCCGTAATAGACGATGACATTGTCGCCGGTCAAAGCGACGTCCGGGATATTTCGCTGCGTGGTCGAACCGCCATTGCTTTGAAACGAATTAATTCCCTGCTGCCAAAATGGAATTGAATAATAACTGCTGATGCCGCCGCTGCTGCCAACATATTGGCCAGCATTGGAATCATAGCCCCAGTTCCAAACCGTTTCCGAAGCATAGGCGCCGCCGGCGGAAGTTGTCGCCAATGTCGTGCCGCCCACTTCGGTGACGTAAGGGCTGCTGCATGGCGTGGTCGCATTGCTCGCGCTGTCCACATAGCCGGCGGGAAACGCATCGCTGTCGCCGGCTGCATTGAAAAAAGTTTGCCCCTGCGCCGCCATGGTTTTGAAAATGTTGTCCGTCGTCGTGCTCGGTCCGCCGCCAAAACTCCAGGAGGAGCTCAAGTTTTTCACCGTGTTGCTGGCGGCCATGTCATTTAAAACGTGATTCAAAATGATGCTGTTGGGATTGCCCTCAAAAACGATGATCGAATCCAATCCCGGCGCCATGGACATGGCCATTTCGATGTCGAGCGAAACTTCCGTATTGCCGCCGGTGCTCACCGGCGTGCCGCTGAAATTATCAATCAAAACGGTTTGGACCGGAATATTCGTCAGCCCCGCCGCGCTCGCATAATTCACGATGTCGTTGGAATAAAAGCCGTCGAATTGCAGCAGGCCGACGCTTTGTCCCACACCGTTCAGCGCGCTGCCGGGCACATACGCGGCGCGAAAATCATTGCCCAAATAAGTGCCGCCGGAACCGGAACCCACAAGCGGCGTGGCCACCGTGGCGCGATGATGAAAATTCGGATGCGGGCGCGAAAAATTATCCAGTCCGCTGATGTCGGCGATCGGCAGTTGCGAATCCACGGACGGCTCGTTGTCCGGCGCAAAAAAATCCCGCTGCTCGGTCGGATGGCGATACGTCCGCAATGTGATTTGAAATACTTTTTCGATCGTCGAAACCGGAGCGGACACATCGAGCAAAAGCCGGTTGCCATATTCGCCGGTGACGGTCAAACCGTTTACCTGTGCAAAAAATTTCACGGCGGCGTAATCCGCTGCCGTCGGGCCAAAACGCGCCGTGAATTCCGCCGGCGTCAGATATTTGCGAAAATTCGGACTCTGCGGATCGTAAAGCTGCCGGAGAAAAATCTCGAGCGCCGCCGGATCGCGCAACGGCAAACCAATGGCGAGCGAAAGTTGGTTGGTCGCCGAAAAAATTCCCAGCGACTTCATGTGCGCCAGATTTTTGGGAACGTGACCGGGCAACATTTTACGCGCGGGTTCGGCGCCGAAAGCGGCCAGCGCGGCGATCAAAAAAATTGCCGCCGCCAAGCCGGTTGTTTTTCTGACTGTCATCATTTGAATTTGAAGATTCGCTGCGCGTGGTTATCTATAAGATGCTGCGGGCGAAAAAATGTTCCGCGTTCACGGCGCGACTTCAAGGCGGTAAAACCGCTGCGGCGAAAGCAGCAACGCGTTGGTGTCGCTGATCGTCAAAGTGTTCGTCTTGGCCTTGGTGGCGGCACCAAGGTTGAGCCAGTTCGGCTGGAGCAAATTGGTTTTAAATTGCACTTGATAAACCAGACCGGTCGTCGCGCCCCAGGTGAATTTGTAAGTGTTCGTCGCGCGCAACATGGATTTGAAGGCGATGGTCGGGATCGGTGTCACGCTCACGTCGTCGAGACCGAAATAATCCTGGTCATTTTCCGCCGCGAATTGCAGGACGGAATTCGTATCCGTCGCGTTGACGATGAAAGTCAGGTTCGTCCAGGTGAAAACCGGCGGGTTCAAAATATTGTAAATGGTGTCGCCGTTCCAGTTCGCTTCAAATTGTTCGGTGGGCTGGCTGGCCGGAT
>JAMFSG010000405.1 GCA_026225155.1 Verrucomicrobiota bacterium | reverse complement strand
TTACGAAATCCGGCCACAGCGTGCTTCCGGCATCTTGCCGGAAGGACAAAATCGGAATTTCCGGCAAGATGCCGGAAGCACGTTGAACGCAGTCGAACTGCGTTTTGGTTACGGCAACATCAATTTTTCCCGCGTCCACATCGGCGACAAAATTTGGAAAACCAACGATCCCGAACTCGACAAACGGTTGCGCCAAAGTTTTGAAGGCGACGCGCCGAGATTTCAGCGCCCGATTGAAATCGAAGTTCACGGCGTCGCTGGCAAACCGCTGACGCTGATCGCGCGCGATGAAAACGGCCACGTCGCGAAAGTCGAATCCACAATGCCATTGGCGAAGGCGGAAAAGGTTCCGTTGTCCGAAGAAAAGTTGCGCGAACAACTTGGCCGACTCGGCGGCACGCCGTTCAAGCTTGGGGCGTTGAAAAATTTTCTGTCCGGCGAAGTTTTGCTGCCCGTCAGCGAATTGAACCGCTTGCGCCGAGAATTTGTTGCCGAACTAGAACGCCTCCGCGCGCAGCCGAAGCGGTGGACGCTTAATGAATGCGGAGTGCGGAATTTTGACCGCGACGCCGCTAGATTTTATTCCGCACTCCGCACTCCGCACTTAATTGTTCTCGTTCGCAATCTCGCGCAACTCGAAGCCGTGTTGAAATGCGGCGTCACGACGGTTTATTGCGAGTTTGAAGACCCGAAAAAATATCGCGAGGCGGTGACGACATTTCACACCGCGAGCGGTTGCCAATCGGAAATCGGAAATCGGAAATCGGAAATTCTGGTTGCTCCGCCGCGCATTTTCAAGATGGGCGAAGAATGGATTTTGAACCTTGTCCGGTCCGCGAACGCTGATGGTTATCTCGTTCGCAATTACGATCACTTGAAATTTTTTGCGGGCGCGCGGTGCGTCGGCGATTTTTCGCTGAACGTCGCGAACCGCATCGCGGCGGATTATTTCAAAAATCAGTTTCAACTCGAACGCGTCACCGCGAGTTACGATCTCAACGTCACGCAGCTCGACGCATTGCTGCAAGCCGCGCCGCCGGAATGGTTCGAGATCACGATCCATCAGCACATGCCGATGTTTCACATGGAGCATTGCGTGTTCTGCGCGTTTTTGTCGAAGGGCAAAGATTATCACGACTGCGGCCGTCCGTGCGACAAGCATGAAGTGAAATTGAAAGATCGCGTCGGCGCGGAACATTCGCTCAAAGCCGACGCCGGCTGCCGCAATACCGTTTTCAATTCGCAGGCGCAGACCGGCGCGGAATTTGTGGAACGGCTGCTCGCGCTCGGCGTGAAAAATTTCCGCGTGGAATTCCTGAACGAAACCGCCGAAGAAGTGGAACGCACGATTTCAAAATATCGTCAGCTTTTGCGCGGTGAAATTTCCGGCACGCAGTTGTGGCGCGAATTGAAACTCTTCAACCAGCTCGGCGTCACGCGCGGGCAGATGGGAAAATAAATTCAATCATCGCTTCTCCCAACTTTTGATTTCGCCGGGAACGATACGGAAAAGCGGATGCGGTTCCGGTTCGGCAAGGCTTTGAAATTTCCGAGCTAATTCCGGCGCGCGCTGTTTTAGCTTCGATCGCAAATGTTTCCATTCGTAAAGCAATTGTCCGTGCGTCTCGATGATTTGGCCGCGAAAATGCGGACGGGAAATTTTCGTCGCGTCGAAATGGTAGCCGCGATTTTGCGCTTCTTCCGCCAGCCCGACGAGAAATGAAGCCAAGGCGGCGGCGGGATTTTTCTGTTCCTGAAAGCGGATGAGTTGCGGATGATGCCGATAGCCTTTGGTCCCGCCCAAAAGCACTTTTTGCGCGAGCAACGCCTCACGCCACGCTGCAACCAAACCTTTGGGATCAAGATAGCGCGGATGAACCGTCCATAGTCGCATCGAAATTTATTTTAATTCGATTTGACGGGCGACGCGGATGGATATTGATCGCTGACGTCGTTCAAACCTTCATGCTCCACGGTGAAGGAAAATGTTTTCTTTCCATTTTCGCGTGT
>JAMFSG010000404.1 GCA_026225155.1 Verrucomicrobiota bacterium | reverse complement strand
GGCGGCAGATTTGCTCAAAGCCGCGTTGCCGCAGGGCGGAAAAATAATTTTATTCGTCGGCTATGCCGATGCGCAAAACACGAAAGATCGCATTCAAGGCATTCAAGACGGATTGGCCGGTTCGAACATCCAGATCATTGACACGCTGGCGGACGATACCAAGCGTGCCGTCGCCCACAAAAACGCGGAGGATGCGCTGGCGAACAATCCCGACCTCGCGGGCATGGTCGGGATTTACGATTACCACGGACCGGCCATTCTCACCGCCGTGCGCAGCGCGAGCAAAATCGGGCAGGTGAAAATTGTGTGCTTTGATGAAGACAGCGACACGCTGGCTGGAATTGCCAGCGGCGACATTTATGGTTCCGTTGTCCAAAACCCTTTTCAGATCGGCGGACAAACCGTCTTACGCCTGGCCAAATATCTTCGCGGCGATAAAACGCAATTGGCCGGCGGAAAAATCATTATCCATTCGCATGAGGTCACCAAGAACGATGTTGTGCATTTTCAAAACGAACTCAAAGCCGCTCAGATAGGCCATTAAAAATGGCCGTTTTCTGTCCACATCATTTCACCGAGTTGATCAACGGCGCAAACTTCTCAAGGCGCATTTCCAATTTGTCGTCGCCGGATTGAAGTGGATAAAATTGAATCCGCGAAAATTGCAATTTCGGGCTTATGGCGTATAATCGCAGGGTGCCCGCACTTTTATTCAGAATTGAGCGGACATTGAACATTGACGTTTCCTCAAAACAAAACACCAAAAATTATGGGACTTCTCGACAGCATTGTCGGCTCGCTTACGGGCAGCCAAAACCAAAATCAAAATCCGAACCTGTTGCTGCAAATGGTCACCGGCCTGATCCAGCAGCACGGCGGCATTGAAGGCATCGTGCAAAAATTCGCGGCGCAAGGCCTGGGCGCGCAGGCGCAGCAGTGGGTCAGCAACGGCCCGAACCCGCCGATCACCGGCGACCATGTGCATCAGGCCTTGGGCAACGACACTGTCCAGCAAGCCGCCGATCAACTCGGCGTGCCGTCGAATCAAGCCGCAAGCGGATTGGCCGCACTGCTGCCTTTGGTGATTGATAAACTCACGCCCAACGGACAGAGTGTGAACGGCGCGGAGCTCGAAAATAATATCGCCAACTTGTTGAAAGGCAGTTCCGGCGGCCTCGGTGACCTGGCCAAATTGTTCGGCAAATAATTTTCAACGCAAAAAAAATCACGCGGCAAGCCATTTGGCCGGCCGCGTTTTTTTGCGGAAGTAAATTTTACTTCACCGAGTTGGTGAGCGGCGCGAGGCCTTGGATGCGCACTTCCAACCTGTCTCCACTTTGGATGGGCGCAACGCCGCTGGGCGAACCGGTGAGAATCACATCGCCGGGCAGTAACGTAAGATTGGTTGAGATGAAGCTGACAATTTCCGCCGGCTTGAAAATCATTTCGCGCGTGTTTGAATTTTGACGCAAGTGGCCGTTTTGAAAAAGCTGGATGGTTAAATCGGTCGGATCAATCTGCGTTTCCACATACGGGCCAAGCGGCGCGAACGTGTCAAAAGATTTGCTGCGCGACCATTGCGATTCGGAATGTTGGATCGTGCGGTCAGTGATGTCCTGCGACGCGGTGTAGCCAAAAATGTAACGCGACGCGGCGCTCGGCGTGACGTTACGGGTTTTGCGGCCAATGACGATGGCGAGTTCCGCTTCAAATTCAGTTTGGTGTTGCGGAAAAGGAATTTCGATTTTCCCACCATCCGCCAAAAGCGCGGTCGTCGCCTTGAACCAAAAGAGCGGCGTCTTCGGCAGTTCACGTTTCATCTCGCGCGCGTGGTCGGCGTAATTCAATCCGACGTTGATGACTTTTGACGGCGTGACGGGAACCAAAGTTTTCACGCCCTTGCGTGGCGTCGGTTTTTTGTCGAAGGTCGGCGAACCGAAAATATCTCCGTGTGCACGAAATAATTCACCGTCCACGATTTTAGCGTAGAAAATTTCGTCTCCTTTCCGAAACCGGCCGATGGCAGCCATAAAAGTGACGGCAATCTACAAATGTCGCCACCCAATCGCAAGGTTAAAGCCGCGTGCGTGCTTGCTGTTCGATGATTTTGCGTTATTTTGTTTGCATGAGTTATTTGACGAAACAAGAACAATTGGTTCTCTGCCTCGTCTTGGGATT
>JAMFSG010000403.1 GCA_026225155.1 Verrucomicrobiota bacterium | reverse complement strand
TCAAACCAGTAGGCGTCGCGCGGCATGACGGTGTTGGTGTCGCAGAGGACGACCGGCAAAATGTCCGACTGCAATTCGACCGCGAGTTCAAACGCGCCGCGCCGGAAACGTTTCACAAAACCATCGTCGGAACGCGTGCCTTCGGGGAAAAAGTGGAGCGACAATCCCGCGTTCAGCCGCGCGCGACATTCCTTCAAAATGGTTTCTGGATCGTTGCCGCCCACGACGACGTGCTTGAGACTTTTGCAGGCGACGCCCAAAAACGGCGCATCATAAACGCGTTTTTTCACCGTCATGCACAAATCACTGGAAATGATGAACGCGACCAGCACGTCGGTGGCGGATTGGTGATTGCTGATGACGATGGCCGGGCGCGCGAATGTCTCGGGCGAAAAATTTTGGTATTCGATTTTCCCGCACGGAAAAGTTTTCACCAGCATCGCCATCGCAAAGCGCGATTCGCGGCGGGTTTTTTTTGCGGCGGTGGCGGGCGTAAAAAATTTGTGCAGCGGCATCAAAATGCCGAACACGATGGTTTGGCTGACGAGCAAAAATAGCGCGCACCAGAGGATTCCTGGCAGATGCCACCAGCGCGGTGCGCCGCGCGGTTGATCGCGCCAGAGCAGCAAATCCATGCACGCGGGCGTGATGACGAGCGTCGCGATGAACGCGCTGACCATGCCGAGCAAAACGGTCGTGCCCATCGAAAACAGAACCGGATGTTTGGCGAATGCAAGCACGGCGAAACCAAAAATGGTCGTCGCGGCGGAGATCAAAACGGACGCGCTTGTCGGCGAGATGCGCGGCGGATGGCCGCGCCAGACATCGAGTTTGCTCGTCGCCAAAAATACGCTGTAATCTTCGCCCATGCCGATGACGAAAATCACGAACACGCAATTCATCACGTTGATCGGCAGGCCAAAAAGTCCCATCAAGCCGAGCGTCCACAAAAGTCCGAACGCGATCGGCAGCAGCGTGGCGATGACGACTTCGACCGAGGCCAGCGCAAAATAAGCGATGACGCTGACGACGATGGCGGTCGCCGCTGCGAAAAATCCGAGATTATTTTTGGCCAGCGACGCGATGTGTTCGGCGAAATTTTTCTGATCAATCAAAATCAAGCCCGGCAGCGCATCGCGCAATTTTCCGGCCTGCTCGCGGTCGTTTAATTTCACGAGCGTGCTGATGGCGACATCGTTCGTGCCGACAACGACGCGCTCGTTCAGCGCTTGTTCCAACGGCGTGCCGCGAAAACGTTCGAGCGTGAGCAATTCAGGTTTCTCATCGATCGTCTGCCAGAATTGTGAAAAAGCATTTGTGCGAAAACCCAGTTCGCCGCCGATTTGTTGCAAAGCGATTTGCAGATTAGTTTTGCGTTCCGGCGTCCAGAAATTTTGCCAACGTTGGATGTTTTCTTCCTGCGTCGCGCGTGACGGACAAATGGCAGCGATCGAATAAATTCCGGCGACATTGGTTTGCTGCGCGAGCAATTTGGCGGCGCGATCATTTTCGGCGAGCGCATTGTCTTCATTCGTGCCGCGCGCGACGATGACGGTCATGCCGAGTGCGTCGCCCCAAGTGTCGCTGATCAATTTATCATCGGCACGCGTCGCTTCGGTGATGCCGTTGAGCTTGGCGATGTCACCTTCAAAGCGAAGTTTTTTGATCCCGAAAATCGCGACGACGGTCAGAATCGCCACGCCGAGCAACAGCAACGGACGTTTCCTAATTTGCCACGCATGAAAACCTTGCATCCAATTTGTGAACGGCAGTGGTTCGACTTCGATGTGTTCGCTGGAATTTTCTTCGGTGAAAACGGAACTCGCATTTTTTTTCGTCGCGCCGGTCGTCGTGACCAGTTCATTTTTTTTCGGCAGCGGCACGAGCAGCGGCAAAACGAACAGCGCGAACGCGGCGGACATCAGCACGCCGACTGCGCCGAACAATCCGAGTTGCTGATAGCCTTTCATCGGCGAAAACGACAGCACGATGAACGCGGCGACGATGGTCATCGCGCCCACGAAGGTTGGCAGCACGAGTCGGCCAACAATTTTGCCGGCGGAAGTCCGGTCGGTTGCGGCATTGTCGAGGTGATAAACAACGTAGATGCCGTAATCCACCGTGATGCCGAGCGCCATGCTCGCGAGGCCGATGGCGATGCCGGAAACGTGTTTGTCCACGAGCGCGACGACCGCGCCGGCGATAAAGGTCCCGAACAGCGACGGCAAAAATGTGACCATCGCGAGCCAGTGCCGACGATACGCGGTGAAACACAAAATGAACATCGCGGCGAACGCGATGATGAGGCAGCGGACGGAGTCGTGCCAGATAAGCGTGGAATTATCGAGCGCCATGCGATGGCCGCCGGTGATGGCGACGCGCGCGCCGGGAAAATTCGTTTCCGTTTCGCGTGCCGCGCGCAGCATGTCGCCGACGATGACTGCGCTTTGCCGCGAATCCGAAGAATGAAATTTCGGTTCGGCGACGAGCAAAACGTCATTGCCATTGCTGCTGACCAAACGGCCATCGTCCACGTGCGCGCCGCCAAATCCGGTTTGCAGCGGTAAAATTTTTGGAAAGATGATCGCGCTCATGCCGATGGCGTCGTGCGCGAGCACGTCTTTCAAAAGCATGCCTTCCGGCCCGGCGAGTTTGCGGCGCATCGAACCGAGATAATCGGCGATGGAATTTGTTTCGAGTTTTGACGCGAGGATTTTTTCGTCGTCCGCCGTGAAAAGATTCGGCAGCGAACCGGTCATCAAGCCGATGATTTGCGCCTGGTTGCCGAATTCGATTTTGTAATTGATGCGCCGAAAAAGTGAGTTGGTCGCGAGCGCGTTGTAAAATGCGTCCGCCGCGTTGCCGAGTTTTTCGTGATCGGCATTCGTCACGCCGACGTCAATGTAAACACGGTCAATCTGGCCGAATTTGTTGAGCGTATATTTGTAATCGTCAACAATCTGGTCGTGCTCGGGCAAAATGCCGAGGATGTCTTCTTCCAGGCCCATCCGGCCGGAAATCGCCATGCCCGCGAGGCCGATGAAAATGGCCGTGAAAAAAACCGCGCGCCGTCGCGCCGCCAGCCACAGATAAATTCGCGGATAAAGATCAGGTTTCATTCAAGGCAGATTTTTAACCACGGATCAACACGGATGGACACAGATCAAAAGTAGAATTTTTTTCGTCCGCCGATTGGGTTTCTGGAAAAAAATTGCGTGAATTTGTGAAATCCGCGAATAAAAAGTTTTCATCCGTGTTAATCCGTGTCCATTCGTGGTTGAATAAAAAAAGTTCATGCAATTTTCCGGCGACGAAATAATTTTGCCGCGACGTAAGCGATGATGGTTCCCGGCACGGCCACGAGGACGCCCAGCACCACACTGCCCACAACCAGTTGCAGCAGATAGTCAAATGCCCGGCTGGTGTTCGGGAGTGGCGGCGGAAACGACAGCCGTTCGCCGGTGACCATCCAGTGGCCCAAAATCAATCCGAACCCGATGATGAACGGCGCGACGGGCGGGATGGAAACATTGCTCGCGACAAGCGCGATGGCTTTGTTCAATCGCAACCGGTGCGCGACCACGGCGACGGTCGCCATCTGGATTCCCCAAAGTGGCACGATGCCGAAAAATAATCCGAGTCCGACCGCGAGCGCGAGTCGCAAAGGCTCATGCGCGTTCTCGGAAAAAATTTCGTGCAACGTATGTTTGCGCGAAGTCTTCAGGCCGAACGACCATTCGGTGCGCAGCGAGCACGGCACGAACCACGATTGCAAAACCAAAATGATGTTCATGCTCGTGATGCGCCACAAATCCACGACCGGACGAAAATGCGAATTGCGGATGCCATCCGCGTAAGTGCATTTCACCGGCACGGCGACGATCGGCGTGCCGACCCACGACGCGCGCACCATGAATTCCAGCTCAAACGCGTAGCGGCCGGATTTCGTCCACAAACTTTTGGTCAGCGCGAGCGGGTAACAACGAAAACCGCATTGCGTGTCGCGCAGGCGGACACCGGTTTCCGCCCAGAACCAAAAACTCGAAACCGCGTTCGAACGCTGGCGATGTTTGGGACAACCAGCCGCTGCCAAATCGCGCACGCCAACGACGAGCACGATCGGCTGCGAATTTGCCGCGTCCAAGAATTTCGCCAAATCCTCCGCGAAATGCTGGCCGTCCGCGTCCATCGTGATCGCGTGCGTGTAGCCGAGTTCCAGCGCACGCGCAAAACCGGCGCGCAACGCCGCACCTTTGCCAAGATTTTTTTGCAGCCGGATAATTTCGCAGTCCGGCAATTCCGGCAGCGGCAACGTCGAGCCGTCGTCCACG
>JAMFSG010000402.1 GCA_026225155.1 Verrucomicrobiota bacterium | reverse complement strand
GGAAAAGATCGGCGCGCTCATATCGAAGAAATTGAACCGGGGCAGTTCGGAAACCAGGTCCAGGTTCGCCTCGAAGAACGAGCGGATCGTGCCGATATCCTCCCAATATCCCTGGAACACATAGGCGAACACCCGGCGCGAATTGATTGCATGCGGGATGATATGCTTGCCGAAATCGGACAACGGATTGTCCAGCAATTCGCAGATGACGTTGCGGTTGAAAACGTAAATGCCCATCGAGGCGAGAAAGGCATCGCCTTCGGTTTTGATGCCGAGTTGCGCGCGCATATCGTCCGGTAATTTCAACGGGTCGAGCAGCGCGGCTTCCTTCGGTTTTTCCACGAAACGCTGGATGCGGCTGTCGGCATCCATCTGCATGATGCCGAGCGCATGACATTCCTTGCGCGGCACCGGAATCGTCGCGACCGTGATTTCCGCGCCGGTTTCAATGTGCTGGTCCACCATTTCGCGAAAATCCATCCGGTATAACTGGTCACCGCTCAAGATCACCATGTGGTCAAAATCATGGTCGAGAAAATGCGTCAGATTTTTCCGCACCGCGTCCGCCGTGCCTTCATACCACGAGGTGTTATTGAATGTCTGTTGCGCCGCGAGAATTTCCACGAAGCCGCTGGAAAAATGATCGAATTTGTAAGTGCGTGAAATATGCCCGTGCAACGAGGTGGAATTGAACTGCGTCAAAACATAGATGCGGCGGAAACCGGAATTGATGCAGTTCGAGATCGGGATGTCCACGAGCCGATATTTGCCCGCAAGCGGGACGGCGGGTTTCGCGCGATCTTTCGTCAACGGAAAAAGGCGCGTGCCTTGGCCGCCGCCCATGATGACGCAGAGAACTTTGCTGGTGTTCGCAGATTGCCTTCCGGTGTGTGACATAAATGGCTTTGGTTTGAGGTTGCGCCCAAGAATTACGCCGACTGCCCGCGCAATGCAAGTCGCAGATGCACTTTTGTGAAAAATTATTCTGGCGACGGCTTTTCCGGCACGATGAAGGCCGCGAATTCCGCGTGATGATGCGGCGGGATGCGCACCTTGAACTTCGCCAGTTTGCCGGTGTAACGCCGCTCAATCACTTGTCCGACCGCGTGCATGCGCGCGATGACCGCCGCCGCTTCGTGCGGGATTTTCAATTCCAAAAACTCGCGCACCGGACGCAATTGCGTGCCGAGTTCCGCCAGCAACGGCGCAATGCCTTCGCCGGTTTTGGCGGAGATGGCGACGGCGTTGGAAAATTTTTCGCGCAAACGGTTCAACGTGCCCGCGCCATTTGCCTGGTCAATTTTGTTGAAAACCATCAGCACCGGTTTTTCCGCTGCGCCGATTTCGGCGAGCACGGCATTGACCGCCGCGATTTGTTCATCAGCTTGCGGATGGCTGACGTCCACGACGTGCAACAGCAAATCCGCTTGCACGACTTCTTCCAAAGTTGCCTTGAACGCCTCGACCAGACCGTGCGGTAATTTTTTGATGAAGCCGACCGTGTCCGTCAGCAAAACATTTTGGTTCGTCGGCAAACGCAAACGGCGCGTCGTCGGATCGAGCGTGGCGAATAATTTATCTTCGGCCAAAACGGTCGCGCCCGTCAGATGATTGAGCAAAGTGGATTTGCCCGCGTTCGTGTAACCGACAATCGAAGCCAGCGGCCATTGACTGCGCTGACGTCCGGCGCGCTGCGTCTCGCGCTGGCGCTGAACTTTTTCGAGTTCACTGTCAATTTTATCAATACGTTCCGAGATTTTCCGGCGATCGGCTTCCAACTGCGATTCGCCTTCGCCGCCGATGCTGCCGGTCGAACCGCGTTGACGCGATAAGTGCGACCAAAAACGCGTGAGACGCGGCAGCAAATATTTTAACTGCGCATGTTCGATCTGCAATTTGCCTTCGCGCGTCCGGGCGCGCTGGCCGAAAATTTCCAGGATCAATGCCGTGCGATCCATGACGCGGCACTCGAAAATTTTTTCAAGATTGCGGCTTTGCGCGGGCGAAAGTTCATCGTCGAACACAATCGTGTCCACTTTATTCTGTTTGCAGAACGCGGCGAATTCGGTGGCTTTGCCTTTGCCGATAAAAGTGGCGGGCGCGGGCGAATCCATTTTTTGCACGCCTTCGCTGAGGATTTCCGCGCCGGCGGTCTGCGCAAGTTCGGCCAGTTCCGCGAGCGATTCGCGGATGTCCGCCGCGCCGCGCGACTTGAGTTCCACGCCGATGAGAAAAGCGCGGAGCGTGCGGGCATTTCGATTTTGGACAAGTGCTTTCAATTTTTTGTGTGGCGCAAAACATAGCACAAACGGCGGCGGGCGCGACGGCAAATTATCCCCGTAACCGGGGATTTACTTTTGGCGTCTGATGAGGTTTGATTTCAATCCACCATGAATAAAATGAAATTTCTCTTCGCTGGCGCGTGCGGTTTGTTGCTGGCCGCAAACATTTCTTTTGCCCAACCGCTGCCACAAATCGCGCTCAAACCGGTTTTTCAAAAATTAACGGATGAACGCCCGGTTTGGATGAGCGAAGCGCCGGATGGCACTGGTCATTTGTTCGTGGTTTATCAGGACGGAAAAATTGTCATCGTCAAAAAAGGTTCGGACGGCGGCGACGCGAAAGAGTTTTTCAACATCGTGGACCGCAATCCGCATTTTGAAAACGAGGACGGCTTGATGAGCATCGCGTTTCATCCCGGTTTCGCGACGAACGGTTTGTTCTACGTTTATTACAACCAAAAAAATCCCGCCGACCAGCACACGCAGCCGCAGAATTATCCGTTCCGCAGCGTCATCAGCGAATTCAAAGTTTCCGCGAGCGATCCCGACAAGGCCGATTTAGGTTCTGAACGCATTTTGTTTCAGGTGCAACAGCCGTTCTCGAACCACAAAGGCGGCGAACTTGCTTTCGGGCCGGATGGTTATTTGTATCTT
>JAMFSG010000401.1 GCA_026225155.1 Verrucomicrobiota bacterium | reverse complement strand
GTCGAGGTCAATTCCTCGGTGAGCTGCATCATGTTCTGGTTCGCCTTCAAATCGGGATACGCTTCGGAAACCATCATCAAACGGCTCAACGCGCCGCCGAGACCGCTTTCCGCCGCCGCGAGATTTTTCACCGCGCCGGAATCGCCCGGATTGCTCGCCGCCGTTTGCGACGCGGCGTAAGCGACATTGCGCGCCTGCGTCACGGCTTCGAGCGTGCCGCTCTCGTGCTTCATGTAACCTTTCGCGGTCTCGACGAGATTCGGGATCAGGTCGTAACGGCGCTTCAACTGCACATCAATCTGCGCGTAGGCGTTTTTATAGCGGTTGCGCAACGTGACAAGTTTATTGTAGATGCCCGCGACGATCGCAATGAAAACGATCACCACAACAACGATCACCCCAAGTCCGATGAGTAATGGAATCATAATTTTCTTTTGTTAAGTTCACTGACAGCTTGGCCGAACGGCGCGGCGCGGCAATGATAATTTCATCGCGAATTTGGAATCGGAAATTGGCCGTGGATTATGCGGATGAGCGCGGATAAAAACTGAATGGAATTTTGTCAATTTGCGTGAATCAGAAAAAAAATTAAATTCGTGATAATTTGCGCAATTCGCGTCAAAAAAATAAAATTCAGCTGTGCTCATCTGTGGCCGAATAAAATCTGCGTCCATCCGCGAAATCTGTGGATGATAAAATCAGCGGGCGAAACAAAACGAACCGGACCGCCATTCGTTTTCAATCTTGCTGGCGACCAATTTCAAACCACAGTTTTCGAAAGCTTTTTGCACTTCCAAAAATTCGACGGCAAGAATTCCGGCCAAAACCAAAGTGCCCTCGCGTTTTACTTGCGCGACTATTTTCTTCCGCTCGGCGATCAGCAGGTTGGAAATCAAATTGGCGCAGACCAGATCAAATTGTTTTTCCGGCTTGGTTTTTAATTTGGTCACGTCGCCGCGCGTGATTTTTATTTTGGCGGAAACGTCGTTCACGCGCGCATTCGCCTTGGCGACACGAACGGATTCTGGATCAAAATCAAAGGCGTGAACGGGTTTGCAACCGAGTTTCGCGGCGGCAATCGCCAAAATTCCCGAACCAGTGCCGATGTCTAAAAACGATTTCGCCGCAAAACTTGCACCGGTGGGGCGAGCGTCCCCGCGAGCCGCTTCTTTATTTTTGCTGGCACACACAATTTCGCCCAGACAAAACGAAGTCGTCGGATGCTGGCCGGTGCCGAAGCTCAAGCCGGGATCGAGAATAACGATGGCCTGATTTTTGCGTGGACGTTTTTTAATCCAGCTTGGTTTGACGAGCAGCGCTTCGCCGATCTCGATCGGATGAAAATGTTTTTTCCACGATTCCGCCCAATCTTCGCGCTTCACTTTTGCGGTCTCAATTTTGCCCGCGCCGATTTCCAATCCGCAGTTTTTGATTTGCTCCAATCCGGCGGAAATTTTTCCAGGCAACTCGTGCGAAAATTGTTTTTCGCTGAAAACGCTGACGAGACTTACTCTCGTTTCAAGATTGAAATAAGTTGAAGCCGCGCTGCCGAGCGATGAACCCAACAATTCCGCGACGGCGTCTTCGGCTTCCAGCGAAGTCGTCACGGAAATGCGCCAAAGTGGTTTAGCTGATTTCATAATTTTTTATCCGTGGGGCGAGACTCCGTCGAGCCGTGATTTAAAAAATCGGCTCGACGGAGTCTCGCCCTACCATTTTTAATTCACGCCACCAAATCACGCCACGGCGTGAAATTGAGCAGTTCAATTTCGGCCATGTGCGGATGCAGCGCGACTTGCGTGATGCTCGCGTATTCGATGTCGAAATGATTCGTCTTCGGCAACGGCAATTTGAGCAAGATAGCCAGAATCATGCGGATAACTCCGCCGTGACAAAAAATGGCGATGTTTTCGCCCGGATGTTTTTTGATGATCTCGCGCAAACGCGGTTCGACCCGCGCGCGAAAAACTTTTCCACTCTCCCCGTTCGGCACGCCGAAATGATGGATCTGATGCAGCCACTCGTGCGACGCAAAATTGAATTGTTCCTGCACATCCTGCCAGCCGAGACCAGTCCATTTGCCGAAATCAATTTCGCGCAGTTCGGGAAAAATCGTCTGTTTGTGCCGACTAATTTTCAACGTCGGCGCGAGCGTTTGTTGGACACGTTTCATCGGACTCGCGTATATCGCGTCAATCGTCTTGCCGCGCAAATATTCGGCGAGAATTTTCGCCTGCTTTTTCCCGTTCGGCGAAAGATTCATGTCAATCCAGCCGCCGAATTTTTTTTGATAGCGCGCCTCGACTTCGCCGTGACGGATGAGTAAAAGACGCGTGGCACTTGGCTCTGATAATGGACGTCGGGATTTTTTTGAAGTGGCCATTTTGAATCAACCTTGGGCGATGGCGTTTTGTTGCGCGACCAGCAATTCGCGGATGCCGGATTTTCCGAGTGCGAGCAAATCCGCGAGTTGCGTTTCGGTAAACGTTGCTTCCTCGCCGCTGCCTTGCAGCTCGATAAATTCGCCGGCGGAATTCATCACGAGATTCATATCCACCGTCGCCGCAACATCTTCCGTATAGCACAAATCCAACAGTGCCGTGCCCTTGACAATGCCAACGCTGACAGCGGCAATCGGTTTCAAAATCGGATTTTCGGAAATTTTTTTCTCGGCCAACAATTTTTTTATCGCGAGCGAAAGCGCGACGAACGCGCCGGTGATCGCCGCGGTGCGCGTGCCGCCGTCGGCCTGCAAAACATCACAGTCCACGCAGATCGTGCGCGCGCCGACTTTTTCGAGATCAATCGCGGCGCGAATCGAGCGGCCGATCAAACGCTGGATTTCGGAAGAACGTCCGTCCAGTTTGCCTTTGGAAATGTCGCGCGGTTTGCGGTCCAAAGTTGAATACGGCAGCATCGAATATTCCGCCGTAAGCCAGCCGCCGGTGACTTTTTGCTCCTTCATCCAACGCGGCACATTTTCCTCGATGGTCACACCGCAGATGACGCGCGTATTGCCCCATTCGATCAGCGTCGAACCGCTCGCGTAAGGCGCGATGTGATTTTGAAAACGCAGCGGGCGGAGTTGGTTAGCGAGGCGGCCATCGGCGCGCGGCACGGGCGCGCTGGAATTTTGATTTTGCACGCGAGCAGCGTAAATTTTTGCAGTGCGCGGGTCAAAATGGATTTTTGCGTAAATAACATGGACGTCGTGTTGCAAATGGAATAAATCTGCCGCCCGTCGCTCCTATCTATGGACGAATTGTCTTTCGAAAACATCGTGAACGCGCATTACGAGCCGCTTTATCGTTTTGCGTTGAGCCTCGTGCGCAACGAGACCGACGCGGGCGATCTCGTGCAACAGACGTTTTATCGGTGGGCGATGAAGGGCGATCAGTTGCGCGACAAATCGAAAGTGAAATCATGGCTGTTCACGACGTTGCACCGGGAATTTCTCGGCCAGCGCCGGCACGCAGATAAATTTCCAAAAGTAGAAATCTCGACGGACGACGGCCACGAACTCGCGGCGGAAGCGCCTTCGCCCGAAAAACAACTCGACGGCGCGAGCGTGATGTCCGCATTGCAAAAATTGGATGAAACGTATCGCGCGCCGCTCGCGTTATTTTACCTCGAAGAACATTCGTATCGCGACATCGCGGAGATTTTGGAGATTCCGATCGGCACGGTGATGTCGCGAATTTCGCGCGGCAAAGAATTGCTGCGGAAAATTGTTTTGGAAAAGGACGCGCCATGAACCGCGACGAAGCCAAGTTGATTTTGCAATCCTACCGCCCCGGCGGTCAGGACGCGGCTGATCCGTATTTTGCCGAGGCACTCGCGTTGGCGAAAACGGATGCCGAACTGGCCGCGTGGTTTGCGGCGGAACAAAAATTTGATGCACGCGTCAGCAGCGGTCTGAAACAAGTTGAAGCGCCGGCACAGTTGAAAAAGGAAATTCTCGCGCTACAAAAATCTTCGTCGCGGAAAGAAACGGCGGTTTCAGAATCATCAATTTCAATTTGGTGGCGGAATTTATTTTTGCGGCAATCGCCTGTGGCTTGGGCATTCGCCGCATTGATATTGGTTGTTTTGAGCCTGACGATTTTTTGGAAAAGGCCGGAAGCGTCATTCGCAAATTATTCCGCGCAAATGGTCAGCGTCGCCATGAACGACAAACATCACGTTGATGCCAAGGCCGACGACATGCAGCAAGCGATGATTTGGTTCACGACACATCGCGGCGAAAACAATCTGGTTTTACCGCCGACTTTTGCCAGCAAAAATGGTTCGGTCGGTTGCCGCGTTCTGGATTGGCGCAGGCAAAAAGTTTCGATGCTTTGTTACATTTTGAAAAATTCGGCGCACGTGGACGTTTTCGTGGCCGAGGCAAATATTTTTCCCGACGCGCCGCCGTTGGACCAGCCGCAATTCGCGAGCAGCGATGGAATGCCAACCGCTAGTTGGACGCATGACGGCAAAGTTTATCTGGCGGTCAGTCACAGTGACGAAGCCATTTTGAAAGAGCTTTTTTCGCCGCAAAAAACTGTGCACTTGAAACAAACTTTATCTCGTTGGATTCAGCTTTGAACCATCGGTTTTAACTGCGCCGGATTTGCGCCAAAAAATCCCTTGAAATAAAACCGGACGCCTGCCAGAAAGATGGTATTCTGTGGACAGCGTGATTTCGCGCGTCAATTCTTTAACCGTGAAATGACATTTTACGTCTGACAAGCCAATGACCGGTCGCTTCAAATTGCCAATCTGGACCATTCCGCTCGCCATCGCGGTGATTGTCGCGTTGCTGGGCTGGTGGGGCAATTGCCGGGTGCGCGATGCCATCGAGGTGGATCTCAAAGCGGATTTGAGCACCACGCTCGACGCCAACGTCACGGCGCTGCAAATCTGGGCGAACGACCAGGAACGCATGGCGACGACGCTCGCCGAGGAACCGACGGTTCATACTTTGGCGGGACGGCTTTTGAGCGCACCGTTGCCGAGCGGGAATTTCACGCCGTCGCCGGACGCAGTTGATCTGGAAAATTTTTTGCGTCCACGTTTGCGCTCGATGGGTTATGAAGTCGCGCAACTGGTGAACACAAATTTTTTCATCACCGCGACGGCCGGGATTTTTGCACGCGGCCAGTTTGGCGTAGGCGCCCAAATTTCCGAAGCGCACATGGACAAATATGCGGAACTGTTCGCTTCCAATTCACCGGTCATCATCACGCCGTTCAAACCGGAATTATTGCTGGATCGCCGTCCGCCACCCAATGGTGCCAACCGGCGGCAAAATCGTCCGCTGAGTTTTGCACGACGCGGCAACGTGTCGTTGATGCAGGTAGCCGCGCCGATTCGTGAACGCGGAATCATTTCCGGCGCGCTGGCCTTGATCATCAATCCGACGAATGAATTCTCCAAAATCCTGTCTGTCGCGCGGCGCGGTGAAACGGGCGAAACCTTCGCCTTTGACCAAACCGGTTTGCTGATTTCGGAAAGTCGTTTTGACGTGCAGCTTCGCGCGTTGGGATTGCTCGCCTCGACGAATTTGAGCTCCGCTTTGAATGTCCGTTTGCATGATCCAGGCGGCGATTTGACGCAAGGTTTCAAATCAACGGACACCAATTCGGCGGACGATGCGTTGACGCACATTGTGGCGAGCGCGGTCGCGGGCGAAAACGGCGTGGACGTCGTGCCGTCGCGCGATTATCGCGGCGTGCCAGTCGTCGGCGTGTGGCGCTGGCTGCCGCAATTCGGCATCGGCGTCGCCACGCAAATGGAAGCCAGCGAAGCCTTCTGGCTGTTGCGCGTCGTGCAATTCATATTCGTCATCCTGTTTTTGTCGCTCGTGCTGTGCGCGGCGATCTTGTTTATTTTTTCATATGCCAATTTCACTTCGCAGCAACGACTCGCCGAAGCGGAATTACGATTGAAACAGCTCGGCCAATATTCGCTCGAAGAAAAAATCGGCGAAGGCAGCATGGGCGTCGTCTATCGCGCACGGCATGCGCTCATGCGCCGCGACACGGCGGTGAAATTACTGCTGCCCAATCTCGCCAACGCGATTTCCATCGAACGTTTTCAGCGCGAAGTCCAACTCACCTGCCAGTTGACGCATCCGAACACGATCCAGATTTACGATTACG
>JAMFSG010000400.1 GCA_026225155.1 Verrucomicrobiota bacterium | reverse complement strand
GTAAATCTTTATCGCGAAGCCGGCAAACGCGCCGGGCACAAACCGGAACAACTTAAAGTCGGCGTTCACGCACTCGGTTACGTCGCGGACACGACGCAAATCGCCGCCGATGAATTTTTCCCTGGCTACGCGCGCAGCTTCACGGACATCGGCAAGGAACGCGGCTGGCCGCCGGTCACGCGCGCACATTTTGAAGCGGCACGCAGCCCGCGCGGCGCGTTGCTCGTCGGCAACCCCGAAGAAATCGCGGAGAAAATTCTCGAGCACAGCGAATCGCTCGGCGGCATCGCGCGCATCAGCTTTCAGATGGACGTCGCCTCGCTGCCGCACGCGAAATTGATGCACGCCATCGAATTGCTCGGCACACGCGTCGCGCCCATTTTGCGCAAAGAAACTGCTAACAAATTATGAAAAAAATTCTATTACTACTCGCTGTATTGGTGCTGCTGACCGCCGGGACAACTTGGCTAGTCACGGGTGCAAATCGCGGCTGGACAAAAACCAGCGTGCCAGTCAAAACGCTGGATGACGTCACCGGTATCGAAGGCATCACTTACCAAAAAAAATTTCTGCCGGGCGTGGATTTTCTGGGCGCGGCTTTTGTCGTCGCTGGCGCATTGGCAGGAACTTCACTTTTTTTCCGAAACAATAAAAAACAAACACAAAACCAAAACTGAAACGTAAACCAAAATTAAATTATGAAACTAAATCATCTCATCCCATTGCTCTGTTTGACGACGGCGGCAGCTTACGCGGCGCCGGAAACGTTTGACTTCAAAGATCCGAAAGGCGTCAACAACGCGGTTTTCAAATTGGACGCGCCGCTGGAATCCGTCAATGGCAGCGCGAGCGGCATCACCGGCACCGTTTCGTTTGATCCGGAAAATCCGGGCGCGACGACCGGAAAAATTGTCGTGGCGAGCGATTCCATGACCGTGCCGAATCCAATGCAGAAAGAACATTTGCACAGCGCCAACTGGCTCGACACGACGAAGTATCCCGAAATCACGTTCGAAGCGAAATCACTCGCGAATGTGAAAACGGACGGCAACACGACGACGGCGGATGTCAGCGGCACGTTCACGTTGCACGGCGTTTCCAAAGACATCACGGCGCCGGTCAAGTTCACTTACTTGAAAGATAAATTGAGCGCGCGCGTGCCGAAAATGAACGGCGATTTGCTCGTCATCCGTGCGAACTTCAACATCAACCGCGAAGATTTCAACATCCAAAAAGGTCAATACGAAGACAAAGTCGCGAATGAAATTGATCTGACGTTGAGCATCGCCGGTGCGTCGCCGACGAAATAATTTTTTTGCAAAAAACTGCGTTGGTAAAAATTATCCGCCTCATAGCTTTCCGCCGGATGCGCGTGCGTCCGGCGGATTTTTTTTATTTCTGTCGCCAGAAGGAAAAAACTTCGCGCCACCATTCCGGAGATTGGGCGGAAACATCATTGTGGTGCGCACTGGGAATGACCTGCAACTCTTTTGGACCAATGTAGCCATTGGCTAATTTCAAACCGGAAACGGAACCAATAACTTCGTCTTTTTCCGCGATGATGAATTTGATCGGCCCGTGATAATTTTTTAACGAAGCCGCCGGATTGAACCGGTCGAGCAGCAAAAAGTAAGTGGGCAGAAACCAAAAATGTTTTTGCGCGACCGAAGCCAGATCGTGATATGGCACAAACAGCGCGAGTCCGGCGATTTCCTGTGGATGGTTTTTTGCCAGATCACAGGCGACGCCCGCGCCGATGGATTCGCTCACGATAAATTTTGGCACGTTCGCCGGCAGCAGTTGAAACGCTTCCTCGGCGGCGGCATCAAAAGATTTTTTGCCCGGCGAACCGGCGCGCGCGCCGTAGCCGGGATATTCCAAAACGAAAACATCCACGTTCGTCGCGTCGTGAATCGGTCGCGCCAGATAATCGCGTCCGACCGCGCAACCGGCATTGCCATGAACGATCAAAACGCTGGCCGATGAAATTCCGTTCGCCGGAATTTTCCAGCCGATGATCTGGCCGGTGGAATTTTTCCAGGGAATAAATCCGCCTTCAGCC
>JAMFSG010000399.1 GCA_026225155.1 Verrucomicrobiota bacterium | reverse complement strand
CTGCACCGCCACGACATCATGTTTGCGATTCAACATGCGCAGCCGGGTTTGCGTCAGTTTCGGCAACATGCCTGAAGCATTTTCTGTCGTGAAAAAATCCGAGACCACCACCGTAATCGCCCGATGCGCCGTGACGCGCGCCATGAATTCCAGCGCGTTCACCAGATTCGTCCCGCGCCGCTTCGGCTCGAAAAACAGCACTTCGCGGATGACGCGCAGGACGTGGCTGCGGCCTTTGCGCGGCGGGATGAATTTCTCCACCTCGTCGCTGAAGAGGATGAGGCCGACCTTGTCGTTGTTGCGGATGGCGGAGAAGGCGAGCACGGAAGCGATCTCGGCGGCGAGTTCGCGTTTGGACTGGTCGCGCGAGCCGAACAGGCCCGACCCGCTTACGTCCACGACGAGCATAAGCGTGAGTTCGCGTTCCTCGACGAACTTCTTGATGAACGGATGGTTCATCCGCGCGGTGACGTTCCAGTCAATCGCGCGCACGTCGTCGCCGGGCTGGTATTCGCGCACCTCGTCGAAGTTCATGCCCTGGCCCTTGAAGACGGAATGGTATTGGCCCGCGAGCGTTTCGGTCACGATGCGGTTGCTGCGCAACTCGATCTGCCGGATTTTTTTGAGAATCTCGCGGGGAATCATGGGGAAATTGCCGATTGCCGATTGCTGATTGCAGAATTCAAGCCGAGAAAAACTCCGGCTTGCGTGAATAAATCAAAGGAGTAAATTGCCGTCATGAGTGCGGCCCAAGTTTTGGAACAAGTAGACAAGCTTCCGTTTGAAGAACAACGCGAAGTCTTCGAGCAACTCCGCGAAAAATTCGATGCCGAACCCACGCCGGAACAACTCGCTGAGTTTGAACGTCGTGCTGAAGAACTGCGGCAGCACCCCGAACGCGGCATCCCGTGGGAAACGGTGCAGTCCGAACTCCACGAACGTCTCAAAAGCCGTAATGCATGAAACGCGGAATCATTTTCGCACCGCTTGCCCGTCTGGAATTTGAAGACGCGGCAGCGTGGTATGAAAAACAACGTAGCGGTTTGGGTGAAGAATTCAGAATCGAAATCAACGCAACCCTCCAGCACGTTTTGAAATCTCCTGAAAGATTTCGCCTCGCCTCGCCTTCCACTCACAAAACAACTCTCAAACGATTTCATAAATACAGCATTTATTATTCGATTGAATTGGATGCTATCAATATTGTTTCCGTCTTTCATGGCGCGCGGAATCCGGCGGAACTGCGGCGACGTCTGAAATGAAAAGCCCGCGAGCGTTTCGGTCACGATGCGGTTCGTGCGCAGCTCGATCTGCCGGATTTTTTTGAGAATCTCGCGGGGAATCATTTTTTCTTCAAATCAAATTGGGCCAATACTGGTCTGTTTTAGATACATCATTCGTTTTGGAAAATTCAACGTAACAAGATGCCGCGCCAAAAATCTTAAGCCAATCCAACTAGGCGAATCACTCGGCGCCCGGCCAATAATCATGTTCGTGTAGGTGTTCTCGTCCCAAACGCATTTGGGCAAACCGACCGACCGATCCATCACATTTTCAACCGCCAAGAAATGCTTAACTCGCTTAAAGATATTTCCCGAATAACTTCCAGCTGCATGCTTTTTGATTATATTCCCAGTTGCCGTGCCATCAATATTTTGTCCCGTATCTATTACTGTGTTGGTGGTCGTCGCATCAAGTAGGCCAGAGTGATGAATAAAAGGCTGAATGCCAGCGTCGGCATTTTCTTGATCAACGGAAAATAACAATGGAAAGGATTTGCCCAATCCGGCGACATTCAAGTTTTCTGAATCTAAAAAACGCATCTTTCCAGATTCAAAATCCAGTTGGACACAATAATTTTTGAGACAATCCATGCCTAAAAACCCTTTTATCGAATCGCCCACGTGAGTTGAAAAACCCTTCAAATCGCAGGTCAATATATTGCTATCGGCAGTCAACTGAACATTTCCAAGATACAATTTTGGCGCGGCATAAATACCTGCTTTCTTTTCACCTGACAGTGACAAAATAGTTGTCGTGCCAAGTTGTTTTCCCAGTTTCTGTTCAAGAGATTTATCTAAAACAGTTCTGGGACATCCCGTATCCACAACAAATGGCAACTCTTCGCCACTTTCCAAGCGAAGCGTCACAATCAACCAATTCCCACGCCCGGCATCTTTGTTCATGGCTATTTCAGCAGGAAGCGGCGGAATAATTTGATCCGCCATCACACGCAGACACAGTAGTAATAAACTTAAAAATGTGCCGAGCGTGCAAAACTTCAAAATTATTTTCATCACGGCACAGGCAGTTCATCAAAAATTTTCTGGATGACCGTTTCGCTGGTTTTTTCCTCGGCCTCGGCTTCGTAGGTGATGGCCACGCGATGGCGCAGCACGTCCATGCCGATGCTTTTCACGTCCTGCGGCGTCACGTAGCCGCGACCTTTCAGAAACGCATAAGCCTTCGCGGCGAGCGTGAGCGCGATGGTCGCGCGCGGCGACGCGCCGAGCTGGATGAAATCTTTCACCGCGATCTTGTAATGCTCCGGGTCGCGCGTGGCGCAGACGAGGTCCACGATGTAATCCTTCACCTTGTCGTCCACGTAAATGTCGTTGATGACGGCGCGCGCCTTGATGATGTCCTTCGGATCCACCACCGCGCTCGTCGTCGGCGTGCCGGTCGTCTTCGCCATCATCTCGAGAATCTGCCGTTCTTCCGCGCGCGACGGATAACCGATCTTCAATTTCAACATGAAACGATCCACCTGCGCTTCGGGCAACGGATAAGTCCCTTCCTGCTCGATCGGATTTTGCGTGGCAAGCACGAGAAACGGCTCGTCCAATTTGAACGTCTGGTCGCCGATCGTCACCTGCCGTTCCTGCATCGCTTCGAGCAACGCGCTCTGCACCTTCGCCGGCGCGCGGTTGATTTCATCCGCGAGGACAAGATTTGCGAAGACGGGGCCTTTGCGCGTGGTGAAACCGCCGGATTGCGGATTGTAAATCTGCGTGCCGACGATATCAGCAGGCAGCATGTCCGGCGTGAATTGCAGGCGCGAAAATTTCACGCTGATGCAGTTCGCGAGCGATTTCACGGACAAGGTTTTCGCCAAACCCGGCACGCCTTCGAGCAGAACGTGGCCGTTGGCCAGCAGGCCAATGACGAGGCGTTCGACCAGATATTGCTGGCCGACGACGACCTTGCCGAGTTCCGTGAACAGCGGTTGCGTGAACGCGCTCGCGTCCTTGACCGCTTCGTTGATTGCGCTGATTCCTGTGCTCATGTTTTGATTTTTATTGCCGATGGGCGAACGGTTTTTAGGACAGAATAGATTTATTTTTTGTTCAAGAAATTTTTACGTGCCGGGCAAAATCGCCACCAGCTTTTGCGGCAACCAACCGCTTTTGCCAGAGCCGTCCGCGACTTGAATCCAGCCGTCGTGCCGGTCCAAAACGGAAAGTTCCGCGCCGTCGTGCGCCGTGAACGCATTTTGCGCTTCGTCAAACGGACCACTGCGCGCCGTCGCCTCGGCGGAAGTCACGACCGCCGTGGAATTGGAAAAATGATTCGCCGCCTGCACGCCCAGAATGATGCCGGAAAAAATTGCGAGCACCGCAAACAATGAAGTGGCGCTTTTTAACTTCGGCACAAGCGCCGGTTGAAGCTGTCTGGCCACGAGCAAAATGAAGGTCAGCCAAAACGCCACGACGACCAGCAACGTCCATTCATTCAGCGTCAGCGCGTTCAGCCAATTTTGCCAGCGGCTGTCGCGAACGGTCGAGCCTTGAACTTGATTGCGCACGAAATCGAGGTTCGCGCGAATTTCCGAATCGCGGGGCGCGAGCAATTCCGCGCGGCGAAACGCGGCGATGGCCTTGCCGAGAT
>JAMFSG010000398.1 GCA_026225155.1 Verrucomicrobiota bacterium | reverse complement strand
GCACGAGCGCGAAACGCTCGAAGCCGTCATCAAGGCGCGCAACGCCGCCTTCTCCGCGTCGCAGACCGCCGCCGCGAATCCCGGTGACGCCTCCGCCGTGAAGAATCTCATGAGCGCCGAGAGCGGACTCACCGGCGCGATGAGCCGCCTGATGGTCGTGTCCGAGGCGTATCCCGACTTGAAGGCGAACCAGAACATGATGCAGCTCACCGAGGAATTGACCTCGACGGAAAATAAAATTTCCTTCGCGCGCCAGGCTTACAACGATTCCGTGATGGGCTACAACACCGACCGTGAAGTGTTTCCGAGCAATCTCATCGCGGGCATGTTCAACTTTCTGCCGGCGGAATTATTCGTCATTGATAAGCCGGAACAGAAGGATGCGCCGAAGGTTTCGTTTTCGTGAAAATGTGACGGCAGTTTGGCTGCATGAATGATATGCGTGTTTTCACATTTGCCTTTGCAGTGTTAATTGCGTTTGTTTGTGGTTGCGCTACCGAACATTACACAATTGGCCACGGCGATGTTGGTGAGTTTATTTTGCAGCAATCTATAAATTACGGCGGCACTCCAACTACAACCAACGGCCTTCCCATTATAAAAAGCGAATGGCGTTATTTAGAAGACCAATACGGAATGCAAATATATTTGTCGCGCAATGATTACACCAACATTGAGTTATTTTTGAATCAGGCCTTTGCTGGTAAGCCGCAATTTGGCCCAGAGGTCAAAAATGATGGAACTAATTGGATTCACGAGTATCGCATGTCTTCGAAAGGTGGCGGCATTCAATTGAGCAGCAATAATTCAAATACATTAGCTATCATCCTTCGCCCATTTATACAAAAAACCAAGTGACACGTTTATTGTGATGGATTTTTTTCAGCAACAAGACAAAGCCCGGAAAAAAACCAAGTGGCTGATCCTTTATTTTTCCCTCGCCGTCATTTCGATGATCGCGATGATTTACGGGGTTGCGATTTTTGTCTTCGCGTATCTCAATTCAAATCCGCGACATCATTATTATTACCAAGACGATTCGCAAGTCGCGCAATTCAGTTTTTGGGATCCAAAACTTTTTGGTGAAGTTGCGTTGGGCACGATCCTCGTCATTTTTTTCGGCAGCACTTACAAAACGATGGCGCTGGCGAGTGGCGGCAGCGCGGTCGCGGAATCTTTGGGCGGCAGGCTGGTCGCTTCCAACACCAACGATCCGGACGAACGTAAACTGCTCAACGTCGTCGAAGAAATGTCCATCGCGTCCGGCGTCGCGATGCCGCAAGTCTATGTGCTCGATCAGGAAGAAGGCATCAATGCTTTCGCCGCCGGGCATTCGACGAGCGACGCGGCGGTCACCGTCACGCGCGGCTGTTTGCAAACGTTGACGCGCGACGAATTACAAGGCGTCATCGGCCACGAGTTCAGCCACATTCTGAACGGCGACATGAAATTGAACGTCCGGCTCATCGGAATTCTTTTTGGAATTTTTTGCATCGCCACGATTGGAAGAATTTTGCTTTATACGCGCGGCAACAGTCGCGATAAAAATCCGTTGCCGATTGTCGGTCTCGCACTTTTGGTCATCGGTTCGCTCGGCGTTTTTTTTGGTCGCCTGATCCAAGCCGCCGTCAGCCGCCAGCGCGAATTTCTCGCTGACGCTTCGTCCGTGCAATTCACGCGCAATCCCGCCGGTCTTTCACACGCGCTGCAAAAGATCGGACAGTCCGGCCTCGGTTCGCGCCTCGAATCGCCGCACGCTTCCGACGCGAGCCATTTATTTTTTGCGAACGGTCTGGCCGATTCGCTTTTCGGCATGATGGCCACGCATCCGCCGCTCGAACAACGCATCAAAGCCATTGATTCGACGTGGGATGGAAAATATGCGCCGCTCGATTTGCGCCAAGCCGAAGCCGTGCACGACAACATCCTCGGCGAATTGAAACCCAAAGCGCCGCCGTTGCCGGATTCATTTCGCACCGTTTTGGGCGGCGTGATTTTATCTTCGGACGACCGGAAACCGCCCGTGATCAAAACGCGTTACGTTTTGCCGAACCTCGGAAACCCAACGCCGCTGCATCTGAAATACGCCGAAGACATGCGCGCCGCGTTGCCGGAAAATCTGAAAACCGCCGTGCGCGAACCGCTGGATGCTGTCGCGTTGATTTACGCGCTGCTGTTGAGCAAAGATGAAAAAATGCGCGCCACGCAAACTGCGGAAATCAGCCGGCGCGTTTCGCCCGCCGTTTCCGAAAAAGCTTCCGCCTTATTTGCCGACGTTCAAAAAACCGGCACGGCGGCGCGTTTGCCGCTCGTCAATCTTGCGCTGGGCGCGTTGAAACAATTGAGCGCGGAACAGTTCCAGAATTTTTCGCAGACGCTGACCTGGCTCATTCAAAGCGATGGCGAAGTGGAATTGTTTGAATTCGTTTTGCAAAAAATTGTGCAACGCAATCTGGCGACCAAATTCAGCGACGGGCGTTCGGCAGCCGTCCAGTTTTACACACTCAAGCCGCTCGTGCCGGATTGCGCGGTGGTTTTGTCCGCGCTCGCAAATGTTGGCAGCGACGACGCGAACGAAATCCAAAAAGCATTCGACACGGGCGCGCCGTTTGTGCGCGCGTCGGATGATTCGGAATTATTGTTGCAGCCGCGCGAACGCTGCGGCGTGGATCAAATCGGCACGGCGCTGGACCGGCTCGCGCTCGCGGTTCCGATCATCAAAAAAAATCTGCTCGAAGCCTGCGCGCACGTCGTCGGCGCGGACGGCGTGATCGTGGAAAGCGAAGCGGAATTGCTGCGCGCCGTCGCCGACACTTTGGATTGCCCGATGCCGCCGCTCGGCGTGGTGGAATGATTTTCGTGCGCAAATTGTGAACGCAAAATCTTCCCGCGGCCTGCGCGCCCGCATCCGCAAACTGCTTCATCTCGAAGACGTTTCGCCGTTCGTGCGCCGCATGATTGTCGGCGTCATCGGCGGCACGATTTTGCTCATCGGCGTGGCGATGATCGTGTTGCCCGGGCCGGCGGTCGTGGTGATTCCCATCGGCCTCGCGATGTTGGCGACGGAATTTGTCTGGGCGCGCCGCTGGTTGCGCAAAGCGCGCAAACTTTTCAAAAAAGGAAAAAATACCGTGTCTGATTTCGTGAAGAAAAAATGACGACGGTTATGTTGTTTGGAGAGCGCGCCCGCCCCGGGCGCAGCTGACGACGCCCTCGTCGTCAGCTTTGTGGCGTGAACGAGCAGAATAAATTGAATGTCGTTGGTTCACGCGAAGAGTCCGACGCGAGGTCGCGTCGGACTACAGCCGGGGCGGCTGTGCTCCCCAAATTTCACCGCACAACCGCCGATAATTTTTGCTTCAAACTTTCCACGGCTTTTTCGTGTGCGGAATTCACGTCTGCGTCGGTCAAAGTTTTTTCGGCGGCGCGATAGGTGAACGCATATGCGAGACTTTTTTGACCTTCCGGCACGCCCTGGCCGCGGAACACGTCGAAGATCTCGACCGTTTCGAGATTCGCGGGCTTGGCAGATTTGACTGCTTGCAACACCGCGTCGTGCGTCGTCGCTTCGGCAACGAGAATTGCCACGTCGCGGCGGCTCGAGGGAAATTGCGGCAGCGCTTTGAACGACTTCGCCGGATTGCGTTTGGACAAAAGCAGATCGAGATTGAATTCCGCCAGAAAAACGGCGTCGCGCAGATCGTATTTTTTGGCGAGCGTCGGCAGCAATTGGCCGAGTTCGCCGAGCGGCAATTTTCCACCGAGCGTCACGGCGGCGGATTCGAGAAACAACGCCGTGCTTTCCGCGCGCTTGCCGAACGCGATGCCGCGCAGGCCAAATTGCTCGAGCAAATCTTCGACGAGACCTTTCAGATCGTAGCCGTCGAATTTCGCATCACGTTCGCCGCCGCTCCAAAAAGACAATGCGCGTTGGCCGGTGATGGCGATGGCGACGCTGCGATTTTCTTTCGTCTGGCCATTTTCCGTTTTGAAAACGCGACCAACTTCAAACAACGCGACATCATAATTTTTTCGCGAAACATTGTGGCGCAAAGAATGGATCAAGCCGGGCAACAAACTCGGACGCAAAACGTCCATGTCGCTGCTCAACGGATTCGCGAGCGCGACGATTTCTTCCGGCTTTTGATTTCTGATTTCTGATTTCGCGATTAAAGTTTGTCCCTGCGCTTCGTTCAAACCGAGGCCGGTCAAAATGCGGCGCACTTCGGAAATTTGATCGTAAACGGAATCGTAAGCGTTGAATCCGATCGCACCACGCGGCGGCGTTGATGGAATTTTATCAATGCCGTGCAAGCGACCGACTTCTTCGATCAGATCCACTTCGCGTTTCAAGTCCACGCGCCACGACGGAATCTTAAAAGTGCAGACGCCGGGCGTTTGCTCGGTCAACGTCAAACCGAGCTTAGTGAGATGCGACAATTGTTCCGCGTGCGAAATCGGCACGCCGAGCAGCGCGTCGGTTTTGGCGAAATGCAAAACGATTTCCTTCGCAGCTTTGGTTTGCGGCTGAACGTCCACCACGCCGTCGGCCAATTCGCCGCCGGCGGTTTCCAAAATCAATTGCGCCGCGCGCTGGCTCGCCCAATCACAAATGCCGATGTCCGCGCCGCGTTCGTAGCGGTAACTCGCGTCCGTGCGCAAGCCGGTCAGCTTGCTCGTGCGGCGGATGTTCGTCGGCGAAAAATACGCGCTCTCGAGCAAAACGTCGTGCGTCGAATTGTTGATCTCCGTGTTCGCGCCGCCCATGACGCCGGCGAGCGCGATGCCTTTTTGTTCGTCGGCGATCAACAGCATTTCGTTCGTCAACGTGCGTTCTTGATTGTCGAGCGTCTTGAATTTTTCATTTGCCGTTGCGCGACGAATGACGATGGTCGGCTGTCCATTCGCATTTTTAGCAATCAAATGATAATCGAACGCGTGCAACGGCTGGCCGCTTTCGAGCATGACGTAATTCGTCACATCCACGACGTTGCTGATGCTGCGGATGCCGACTTTTTCCAAAGCGTTTTTTAACCAATCCGGACTTGGCCCGACTTTCACGCCTTTGATGACGCGCGCGGTGTAACGCGGGCAAAGTTCTGCGTCTTCAATTTTTACGGAAACTAATTCTTCAGTTTTGAGTTTTGAGTTTTGAGTTTTGAGTTCCGGCAATCTCAATTGGTTTCCCGTGACCGCCGCGATTTCGCGCGCGATGCCAATGAGACTATTCAAGTCGGGACGATTCGGCGTGACTTCGAGATCGTAAATCACATCGCTGCCGCTGCGACCGAGATATTCGCCGAACGGCTGGCCGACCTTCGCGTCCTCGCGCAAAATGAGCAGGCCATCAATCTGATCCGGCAGACCCAATTCCTGCGGCGAACACAACATCCCGTGTGATTCCACGCCGCGAATCTTGCCGACCTTGATAGTGAACGGTTCTTTCTCGCCGGCTTTCAACGGCAACGACGCGCCGGGCAAGATCAACGGCACTTTGTCGCCCGCCTTGAAATTTTGCGCGCCGCAAACGATCTGGCGTTCGCCCGTGCCGTCGTTGACGCGACAGAGCGAAAGTTTATCCGCGTTCGGATGTTTGTCGCGCGTGATGACCTGCGCGACGACGATGCCGTCGAACGCGCCGGAAATTTTCTGCACGCCCTCGACTTCGAGGCCGAGCATCGTGAGCCGCTCGGTCAATTCCTCGGGCGACCAGTTGAAATCAACGTATTGTTTGAGCCAGTTAAGGGTGACTTTCATTTCAAAATAGTTTGTAAATGAAACACTAAAAACGGCGAGCTCGAAACCAAATTCTTACAAAAGAGCAGTGGGATGTCGGGCAACTAATTAAAATCAGTGGATCATTTGGTTGATCACGCAAGGCGTTTATTTCGCGTCCGTATCGTAGAATTGCACCTTGCCGGTTTTGAGATCATACATGCCACCGACCAGACCGATTTCGTCCTTATCAAGCATCTCGCTGAGAATTGGACTGCGCTCGCGGATTTCTTTCAACACCAGCTTCACGTTGGCTTCGGAAACTTCATCCACGAACTTATAATTTTTGGAAGTGCGCGCCTGATCATCTTCCGGCACCGCGTCAATCGCCGGTTTGACCTTCGTCAGCAAACCCGTGAGATTGCCCAACTGGACATCGTCAATCGCACCTTTGATCGCGCCGCAATTAGAATGGCCGATCACCGCGATCAATTTTGCGCCGGAAGCTTTGCAGGCAAATTCCAGGCTGCCGAGAATATCATCGTTCAACACATTGCCCGCAACACGCGCGCTGAAAATATCGCCGACGCCTTGGTCCAAAACGATCTCGATCGGCTGGCGCGAATCGAGGCAGCTCAACACCACGGCGAATGGATATTGTCCGCCCGCCGTCGCCTTGACCTGCGCCGGGAAATCGCGATGCAATGATTTGCCCGCGACAAAACGTTCGTTGCCCGCCTTCAATTCCGCGAGCGCCTGAGTCGGCGTCATCGCCGCCTGTGAAGCCTTCGTCTGCACCGACGACATTGGCATGGAGCAGCAGGCATGATGCGAACTTACACAACCTGTCGCGACCAATGCGGCGGCGACCAAGCTGGTGAACAACCCAAAACGAATAGATGAATTTTTCATAAATTGCAGAGGCTATTAATGGCTTTCATTGTCGTCAGAAAGTTAACGATTTGAACATCATTACGAAAGTTTCTTCAACCATTGTTGAAGTTTTGCCGATCATTTCACAACTCTAACCAATCATAGTATAACTTTGGCCAACCAAAGTTGAACTTTAATCAGTCATTGCTCTGGTTCAAGCAATGAGTGTTTGGTTTTATTCTATGATTTCTGAACTTCAATCAACCATTGATGGCTGTTGATGAATCAATAAAAGCCTTGAATGAAGGAAAACAGACTTTTATTTGAACAAAGACGAGGAAAAGCCAGTAAATCGGCTTAATTTACAAAAAAATGCCTGCTTCGGACGATTAGTTGGAATCAACGGATTGCTTGAGTTGGCTGTGATTGATTTTCATTTTTAGAAGGCAGGCTATAATTTATTCCTAGCTGAACTTCATTAGGGTTAATTCCTATATCTTTACGAATTGCATTTACCCATTCAAAGGTAAGCTTCCTG
>JAMFSG010000397.1 GCA_026225155.1 Verrucomicrobiota bacterium | reverse complement strand
GAGCCAGCGTCATTGTATGATCGTAGCACCGCGATCACTGAGATCAGTTCGCTTTCTAATAAAATCGTTGCCTGCTATGCTTTCAAAAACATCGGTTTTATTTACTGGATTGGGAGTAAAAGCAATGACGTTTGGTTTGTCGCTGGATTGACGGGTAATAAAACCCGATTATTCCATTTTCAAAAAACCGGTGCGGAGTTTGAATCCCAGCTTCCGCCCATAATTGACAACACACCTCCCAAGCTGGCTCCTTTAACATACGATCAAGCGCGTAAAAATTTTCTGCTGGCCTGCTTCTCCATTTTTGTTCCCAGTTCATTTCAAAAAGACGCCGCCAATGGATTTGCTCAATTACAAATCATCCCAATTAAAAACCGCTATAAATGGACGGTGGATGAAGCCAGTTATGTCGCCTTTAAGTTCACGCTCCCATCTTGGAATGATGGGGATCTTAAATTCCTTTTCGCCATCAATAAAACCGAGCAGACAAAAGACTTCACTTCATCAAAAACTCAATTCGGCCTCATGTCAGCTGATGGTTATTTCAACGGAACCAATGGATTAGGTGGATTTGATAATTATCAACATGCCGAACTAAAAAACTATCCCATGTTACAAAAAATGCTGCCTTATTCTCATACCTTTGACATTCTTGAAGTGAAGAAAAATCATTTGCAGCCTGGCAAAACGTATGCGATTTGGTTCGCACTCAAAGAAGAAAATCATCCCGGCCTTGTCGTCGCTGCGACAATAGACTCGCAAACCGGAACCAATGAATTCGGCATGCTGCCTTTAAAATGATTGTAAAAATTTCAAATCACAAACGAAGCGAAATAAACTCGCTCTTTTGATTGCTCTTTGAAACCAACTAACAATTTCGCGATGTAATTCAATTTGCGCGGGCAACTCATTCTGGCGTGGTGATTCTTAAAATACTCCGCGTTCCAACAAATGGATTTCGCGCGTGCGGTTTTGGATTTTGAAATTTACACTCGCGGCATGAATGAGCCGGAAGCGCTGGAATTTCTCGGCGACAATGAGGTGCGTTGGCGCGGGCGCACGCTGGTTTACTTTTCCGGATGCGATTATTTCCGGCTAGCGCGAAACTCCCAAGTCGTGGCGGCGGTGATTTCTTCGCTCAAAGAAAACGGACTCAACGTCGCGGCTTCGCGCAAAACGACCGGCAATCACAAGATTTACGCAGAACTGGAAAACGAACTTGCGAAATTTTTTGGCACCGAAACCGCGCTGCTTTTTCCTGATGGCTATTTTGCGCCGATCGCGGTCACGCAGACATTTGCCGGTGAATTTACCCACGCGTTGGCTGATGAATTTGCGCACGGCGCGCTGCTCGACGCGGCGCGGATGCTGGATTGTCCGCTGCAAAAATTCAGACATCACGATGCCGCTGATTTGCAAAAATTCATCGCCAAATGCGGAAAAAATTCACGTCCGATCATTTTGACGGATGGAATGTTCGCGCATGACGGCTCGACCGCACCGCTGCGCGAATACTTAAAAATTTTGCCGCGCAACGGAATGATTCTCGTGGACGACGCGCACGGCGCAGGCGTTTTGGGCTCGACCGGCAAAGGCACTTTGGAACTGGAAAAAGTCGGTCGCCAACGCATCGTGCAATGCGTGACTTTAAGCAAAGCGTTTGGTGTTTATGGCGGTGCGGTTCTTGCGACACGCGCATTGCGCGAGAAAATTTTGGCACGCAGCTGCGTGTTTGTCGGCACGACGCCATTGCCGCCGCCGCTCGCAGGCGCGGCGATCGCTTCGATAAAAATTTTGCGCCGCGAGCCGGTGCGCCGGAAAAGAATGTTCCAGAATTTATCTTATGTGCGAACGCAATTGCGTGCGGCAGGCTGGGAAACTTCCGAAACGCCCGGGCCGATCATCCGTTTGCCGGCGATGAATGAAGCCGCCGTCCGCGATTTGCAAAAGCGTTTTCTGGCGGCAGGAATTTATCCGCCGTTCCTAAAATATGTAGGCGCATCGGCGCAGGGATTTTTTCGTTTGATCATTTCGAGCGAACACACGCGGGCGCAATTGGATAGATTGATTGGCGTTTTGGCATCGTTCAAACTTGCCTTCGGTGTGCGCAAACCGTAATTGCGTGGGCGATGAAATTGACTCCATTGGAAAATGCGCGGCTCAAACCGGAGCGCCTTTATTTTGGCGACACGGTCGGCATCGTCGCGCCCGCCGGTCCGCCAGCGGATCCGCAGGCGGTTGACCGCGCCGTCGTCGCGTTGGAAAAATTCGGCTTCAAAGTGAAACTCGGAAAAAACGTCCGCGCGCGAAATGGTTTTCTTGCAGGCGGCGATAAAGAGCGCGCGGCGGATTTGACGGCGATGTTCGCTGACAAAACGGTGAAGGCGATCATCTCTCTGCGCGGCGGTTACGGCGCGGCGCGGATTTTGAATTTGCTTGATTACAAAATGATCCGGCGCCATCCGAAAATTTTCATTGGTTACAGCGACATCACTTCGCTGCACAGTGCGCTGCAAAAAAAAGTGAACCTCATTTCATTTCACGCGCCGATGGCGGCCGCGCTCGCGGCGGACGATTTGCCGGAATTCACGCGCGCCAGTTTTTTGCGCACGATGATGGAAGCGAAAGCAGCGGGCAGCATTTGCGCCGGCTACGAAAAAAAACCGGTTTCCATTTTGCGCCGCGGCGTGGCGACCGGCCGGTTGGTTGGCGGAAATTTGTCGGTGCTGTGCGCGTCCATCGGAACACCGTTTCAACCGCTGTTCAAAGGCCGGATTTTATTTTTCGAGGATGTCGGCGAACGCCCGTATCGGCTGGACCGAATGTTGACGCAATTATTGAACTCAGGAATCTTGCAGCAAGTCGCGGGCGTGGCCGTCGGCGTGAACACGGATTGCGAAGAGAAAAAAACTCCGCGCGCGGGCGATTTCAATCAATCTTCAGCCGATGTGATTGCGGAACGATTATCATCACTCAAAATTCCAGTGGTGACCGGTTTGCCGTTCGGCCATGTGGCGTTGAATGCGACGCTGCCGATTGGCGCGAAGGCAACATTGGACGGCGACAACGGTGATTTGATCATCACGGAAGCCGCCGTAATTTGAACCGGCTTTCAGATCGGGAAACCGTGCGCTTCGGCGACGGCTTTGTAAACCACTTTGCCGTTCTTGATATTGATGCCGCCGATGAGCGCGGGATTTTTCACGCACGCTTCTTCGACGCCAAAATCCGCGAGCGTTTCGAGATAACGATACGTCACGTTCGTCAGTGCCTGCGTGGCCGTGCGCGCGTAAGCACCGGGCATGTTCGCGACGCAATAATGCGTCACGCCTTCCTCGACATAAACCGGATTGTGATGCGTCGTCGCGCGTGAGGTTTCCGCGCAGCCGCCCTGGTCAATCGCAATGTCCACGAGCACGCTGCCGGGACGCATCCGGCGCAACATTTCGCGCGAAATTAATTTCGGCGCTTTCGCTCCGGGAACCAAAACCGCGCCGATCAACAAATCCACCGTCGGCAAAATTTCTGACAAATGCGCTTCGCTAGAAAACAATGTGTGCGCCGTGTGCAACGTGATGTCGAGAAAACGCATCCGTTCCAAATCAACTTCGAGAATCGTCACGTCCGCGCCGAGGCCTTGCGCCATGCGCGCGGCATTCACG
>JAMFSG010000396.1 GCA_026225155.1 Verrucomicrobiota bacterium | reverse complement strand
TGCGCTTTCGACAACGCGACGTTGGCATAAGTAGAAAAACCGCCGTGGGTGTAATTGCCGGTGAATTCCACACCGTAAATCTGACCGCGCGCGTAATTAAAGGCCGACAAGATGAGCGATTGCCCGAACAATCCGTCGTCGAGCTGGTTGTGCGCGTATTTGTAATAGCCGTCCACGCCGACTTGCAGGCCGGGCAGAATTTTTTGTGTGACGCCGGCATCGAAATAATCCGCGCGCTCCGCCTTAACCGGATCATCCTGATTACCCGCGCCATTTGACGTGCCGTTGAACAGCGCGACTTCGCTGCCGGAAATATTTTCAATCGGCG
Organism: Verrucomicrobiota bacterium; assembly: GCA_026225155.1. Taxonomy (GTDB): domain Bacteria; phylum Verrucomicrobiota; class Verrucomicrobiia; order Limisphaerales; family UBA11358; genus UBA11358. Next base: position 5,310 of record JAMFSG010000396.1, on the reverse strand, counting down.
GCGGCGTGAAATATCGCGAATAACCCGCGTGCAATGTCGTCGAATCCGTCGGCGTATAAATGAAGTTGATGCGCGGACTCAACTGGTTTTCGCTGTCGAACGATGAGGTGAATTCATCAAACCGCGCACCGTAATTGACGGTCAATTTCTGAAAAATTTTCCATTCGTCCTGCAAATAAACGCCCGCGAACAAACCGCGCAGGCGGTCGTTTTGCGGAATGGAAAATGCCGCGCCGTCTGGATTTCCAGCGGCATCCACGGGAAACACGGTCGTGTTTGCCTGCGAAAAAACGGTTTCGTCCAGCACTTCCACACCACCGCGGATCGTATGTTTGTCGCCGAGATCATAACTCGCGTCGCCCTGCAAACCGGCGGTGTAAAGTTTGCGTTCGTCCTCGCTCGCCACGCCGTTGAAATACAGATCACCGATTTGATCCGGTCGAAAATGCACGCCGCTGCCGCGTCCAAACACGGAAAGCTGGCCGTTGAAATCGCCGGCTGATTTTTGATAAGTCAGCACGCCAAAATAATTTTGCTCGCGTTGCTGCTCGTTCAGATCGGCGGAATTAAAACTTCCCGGCACCCATTGGTTGCCATTGGGCGAAGTTCCCGCCGCCAAATCCGCCGTGTCCGGCACTTGAAAATTGCTATAAGACGCGCTGCCCATGAAACTCACGCGACTCGTGTCGTCCATCACATAGGACATGTAGGTAAAAGTCTTGAATTGGTCGGTGTCGTCGTGGATCGCGTTGGGGCTTGAAATCGTATTTTCGATGCCAAGCGAATTGTGCTCGTAGCTGCCGTCAACGTAGTAGCTGAATTTTCCCGACGATCCGCCGTATTCAAAATTCGGCCGCGCCGTGGCGTCGCTGCCGCCGTAAAAACCCACTTCGCCGCCGTTTTCAAACGCGCCGCTTTTCGTCTGGATGTCCACGACACCCGCCGTGCGAAAACCATATTGCGCCGGCAACGAACCGGTGATGAGTTGCAGCGAACTCACAAAACGTGGATCCAATTCCAATCCGAAACCCGTGATGCCTTCCGGCAACAAAACGTCGTTGATGCGATATTGCAAGTTCGCGTGTTCGCCGCGGACGTGCAGATCGCCATTCGCCGCCGAATCCTGCGCCACGCCCGGCGCGCGCAGAATGATGTCGTTGAACGGCGCATCGCCGCCGCGTGAACCAGACTCGATCTGATCCTGGTTGATTGTATAAGCCGTCGCCCCTAGATTCGGCAAAATCTGGCTGCGCGCCTGATCCAACTGGCCGACAACCGTGACGTTGCCCAGATCCGTGACGTTCGTTGAACTGCCCGACGAAACGATGTTTGTCTGCGCCAGCGCCGTCCCGCCACAAGATAACGCCACCAAGGAAATGACTGACCAATAAATTCTGCGATTCCAATTTTTCTGATCTTCAAAAATTTTCATGATTTTTCTAAATGGTTAAATTTTTCAAAACACTTTCCGCGAATCAGTTGTTTATGAATTCACGCTTTGCCAAACGCACATGGCGCATAGCAAAGTTTTGGTTTAAGGAAAAAATTTCAGACGAAGCAATTCGTCTGAAACCAATGAATCAGGAAACTGCGAAGAACACCGGCGGCCCGCGGCCATCGGGAAGAAAAATTCTGGCGGAACGAAAAATGGAAAATTCCGGCAACGAAACAATTTCAATCGTCGTGACCGGCGTGACGACTGGCGTGATGGCCGCAACCGTTTCGACTTTTCCGTGCGCAACCATGACCACTGCGCAATCGTCATTGTCGGGAATCGCGCCGCCGTGCATCCACGCGTGCAAAGCCGGATACGCTTCAGCCACCGTCATCAACAGCCACAGCGCCAGCGATAAACCAGCCGTGGCCGCGTGCAAACGCAGTCGCCAATGACGATTGATAGGATTTACAAGTTGCAAATCGTTTGCAATATAATCAAACAAATTTGCGACGCAAGTGTTTCTTGAAAAATTTCGCCTTTTAAATTCCTACCAAAGCCGCGCCCAAAACGCCGGCGGAATCGCCGAGTTGGTTTTTCACTATCGGCGTTTGAAACTCATCCGTGAGCACAGTTTTGCTGACTTGCTCGACGCCTTCTTTGTAAATCGCGCTGAAATTGGAAACGCCACCGCCGAGAACCACGATGTCGGGATCAAGAATATCAATCAGGTTCGCAAGCGCGCGACCGAAGTTGCGGAAAAAAATCTGCACGAACTCAACGGCTTTCGGCTCGCCGGCGAAAAATTCTTTTTCGATTTCTTTCAGTGGTTTGCGCACGCCAAATTTTTCCGCGTAACGATTTTCCAAACCGGCGCCGCTGATGAAAGTCTCCACGCAACCGCGATGGCCGCAAAAACATAGTGGGCCATTTGGATCAATGCTCATGTGACCCCATTCGCCCGCGATCGCCTGTTTGCCGGTGAAAACTTCGCCTTTGTAAACGATGCCGCCGCCGCAGCCGGTGCCCATGATGACGCCGAAAACCAGATTTTTGCCGTTGCCCGCGCCAAGCATTGCTTCGGCCATCGCAAAACAATTCGCGTCGTTTTGAATTTCGATTTTGCGGTTGAGCAATTTTTCCAGATCAGCTTTCACCGGCTGGCCATTCATGCAAACCGTGTTGGAATTTTTTAACAGGCCGGTGCGGGGCGAAAGTGCGCCGGGCGTGCCGATGCCGAACGTATTCGGCTGACCTTTGATCACGGCGACTAATTCGTCGTGGATGGATTTCAGCCGGCTGAGAATATGCTGATAGCCATGTTCGCGTTCGGTAGCGATGCGTTTACGGAAAATTTCACGGCCGTCCGCATCGAGAATCACGCCCTCGATTTTCGTGCCGCCCAGATCAATGCCGATGCGAAACATGGTTCAAGCTGATTTGAGATTTCTGCCGCAATGAAAACCAAACTTATTTGCCGCAGCAATTTTTATATTTTTTGCCGCTGCCGCAACTGCAAGGATCGTTGCGTCCAACTTTTGGGCCGGTGCGAACGGGTTTGGCTTTGGCCTGCGCTTCCGCCGCCGAAGCGGCTTCGCTGACGACGTCGCTGGCTTTTTTGCCGGACGCATTCGGAGCCGTCGAACTCGCGCCAAGCGTTTGCGTAGTCTGGTGCAAAGTCTGTTGCGGCACGTTGCGCAAAAAAGTTTCAAATGCCAGCATGGACGATGCGCTGCGGAAAACGTTATGACAGATTTCCGTTTTCACGTTGACCATGAGTTCGTCGAAAATTTTGAACGCTTCGGATTTATATTCCAAAAGCGGATCGCGCTGACCGTGCGCGCGCAAACCGATGCTCTGGCGCAAGCTATCCATCTCATAAAGGTGTTCCTGCCACAATTTATCAATCGCGCTCAAGATCGTATAGCGTTCGACCGTCGTCAGTTTTTCCGGTTCTTCAAAACTGATTTTCAGTTCGTAAGCTTTGCGGATCGCGTCGCCGATGAAATTGCAGGCGGCAAATTGCGCTTCGTTCAAACCGTCGTAGAGCGAACCGGAAACGGGTTTTTCGGTTCCAGATTGGGCGGCTTTAAGAATTTCTGCTTCCGGCATGCCGAGCGGAAAATTCAGATTCACCCAATCGGCGAGCTGACGGATTTTCCATTCGCTGATGTCCGTGTCGGACGAAGTGAACTGCTCCACTTTCAGCACGACAACTTCTTCGATGATATCCATCAAACGATCGCGCACGTCGTCGGAATTGATGATCTCGTTGCGGAAACCGTAGATGACTTCGCGCTGCTTATTCATCACGTCGTCGTATTCGAGCGTGCGTTTGCGCTGTTGAAAATTGTGGCCTTCAACGCGTTTTTGCGCCTGCTGGATCGAGCGATTAAGTAAGCCATGTTTCAATTCTTCGCCTTCTTCGAGACCCATGCGCTCCATCAATTTCACAATGCGATCCGAACCGAACAAGCGCATCAGATCGTCTTCGAGTGAAATGAAAAAGTGCGACGAACCCGGATCGCCCTGGCGCGAGCAACGACCGCGCAACTGGCGATCAATGCGGCGTGATTCGTGACGTTCCGTGCCGAGCACGTGCAAGCCGCCGACATCCGCGACGCCCGGTCCGAGTTTGATGTCCGTGCCGCGACCCGCCATGTTCGTGGCGATCGTGATCGCGCCGCGCTGGCCGGCGCGCGCGACAATTTCCGCTTCCTGTTGATGATATTTCGCGTTGAGAACGGAATGGATCAATCCTTCTTTTTTCAACATGCGCGAAAGCATTTCGCTCGTCTCGACGGAAATGGTGCCGACCAAAACCGGACGGCCTTGCGCGTGCAATTCTTTAATCTCTTTCGCGACCGCATTGAATTTTTCGCGGCGCGTTTTGTAAACGGAATCGTGTCCGTCCTTGCGGATGTTCGGACGGTTCGTCGGAATCGTCATTACGCCGAGTTTGTAGATGTCGAAAAATTCCGAAGCTTCGGTTTCCGCCGTGCCGGTCATGCCCGCTAATTTTTTGTAGAGACGGAAATAATTTTGAATCGTGATCGTCGCGAGCGTTTGCGTTTCGCGTTCGATTGTCACGCCTTCTTTGGCTTCGACGGCTTGATGCAAACCATCGCTCCAACGGCGACCGGACATCAAACGACCCGTGTTTTGATCAATGATGATGACTTTGTTTTCCTGCACGACATATTCCACGTCGAGCTGGTAAAGCGAATACGCTTTCAGCAATTGCGAGATCGCGTGGATTTTTTGCGCCTTCGCTTCAAAATCCGCCTGCAATTTCGCCTTCGCTTCCATGCGTTTGCGCGCGTCGGTTTCTGCGCCGGCGTCAACGTCATGCAATTGCGTCGTCAAATCCGGCAGCACGAACGCGTCGGGATCTTGCGGCGAAATGTAACTGCGACCTTTTTCCGTCATGTCCGCTTCGTGACTTTTTTCGTCCATCGCGAACAGCAATTCTTCCTTCTCGCGATACAGATCCACTTTCTTTTGATCCTTGTGCAAATCCAATTCCGCACGATTCATCATGCCGGCGTATTGCGGATTCTCCAAAATTTTCATCAAACCTTCCGAGCGCGGCTGGCCGGTTTTGACGCGGAAAAGCAAGATGCCGATTTCGTGTTCGAGCTGTCCGACGTTCTGAATTTTCGCGCCGTCGGTCGGATTTAATTTTTTGATCAACTCTTCGGCTTCTTTGAGAAAGCGATTGCACAATTGCTGCTGCGCACGAACCAAACCTTCAACGGACGGTTTCCATTGCGCGTATTGCTCGTCAAAAGTGCGCATGGATGGACCGGAAATGATCAGCGGCGTGCGCGCTTCATCAATCAAAATGGAATCCACTTCGTCCACGATCGCGAAAT
>JAMFSG010000395.1 GCA_026225155.1 Verrucomicrobiota bacterium | reverse complement strand
GTAGCCGGAATTTCCAAATCATTTGGCGGACGCGATTTGTTTGAAGATGTTTCGTTGAACATCATGGCAGGCGACCGCATTGCCATCACCGGGCCAAACGGCGCGGGCAAATCCACGCTCATCAAGATCATTCTGGGCAAGGAAGAACCGGATGCAGGCAGCGTGACGTTTATTCGCGGCACGCGCGTGGGTTATCTGCCGCAGGAAAGCGAACCGGCGGGAAACGAAACGGTGATGGAAGTGGCTGTGCCGCACGAATATGAACACGACGGCCAGTTTGTCGCGAAGGTGAAACAGATTCTCAACAGCCTCGGTTTCAAGCTGACGGATTACGATCGTCCCGCGCGCGAAATGTCCGGCGGCTGGATCATGCGCGCACATCTCGCGCGGCTGCTCGCGGAAGAACCCGACTTGTTGATGCTCGACGAGCCGACGAACCATCTCGATCTCGAAACGCTCATCTGGTTTCAGGATTATCTGAAATATTATCCGGGCGCGATTTTGATGATTTCGCACGATCGCGAATTTTTGAACAATCTTTGCACGCACATCGCGGAATTGCGTGCGGCGAAGATCATGCGCTACACGGGCAATTACGACAGCTATCTCGAACAGCGCGCCGCCGCCGAGACGACCATGGCCGCGACCGCGCTCGCGCAACAGCGGAAGATTGACCAGTTGCAAACGTTTGCGAATCGCTTCGGCGCGAAAGCGAGCAAAGCCTCGCAGGCGCAAAGCAAACTCAAGCAGATCGAACGCATCAAGGAAGAGATGGTCGTGATGCCGGACAGTTCCGAGGCGACGATGGGTTTTCGTTTTCCGCAACCGCAACGCAGCGGCCAGCGCGTCATCACGTTGGAAAAAATCAAATTTGGTTACGGCGAAAAATTGATTTACGACGGCATTGATTTTGAGGTCGAACGCGATCAGCGCATTGTGCTCGTCGGGCCGAACGGCGCGGGCAAATCCACTTTGTTAAAACTTTTGGCGCAGGTGCTCACGCCACAATCAGGCGAACACAAGCTCGGCCACAACGCGAAATTCGGTTACTTCGCGCAGCATCGCGCAGCGATGTTGAATCCGACGCACACGGTTTTTCAGGAGGCGATGGACACGCCGCAGCGCATCACCGAACAGGCCATCCGCACGGTGCTCGGCAGTTTTCTGTTTCGCGGCGACGACATTTACAAGCCGGTGAAAGTTTTGAGCGGCGGCGAAAAAAGCCGGCTCGCGCTCGTGAAATTGTTGCTCGATCCGCCGAACCTTTTGCTGATGGACGAACCGACGACGCATCTCGATCTCGCGAGCGTGGACGCGCTGATCGAGGCGTTGAAGCAATATCAAGGCACGCTCGTTTTCATCAGCCACGATGTGCATTTCATCCGCGCATTGTCCACGCACGTCGTGCGCGTCGAGGCCGGCACGCTGAAACATTTCGGCGGCGGCTACCAATATTATTTGGACAAGACCGCGCAATCCGCCCGCGCCGCGCTGACGAGTTCCAGTTTTAACAATGGGAAGGACGGCGTGCCGCCGTCCCAAAATAAAAATATTGGGACGGGCGTTGATCGCAAGGAACAGAAACGTCTCGAAGCCGCGCAACGGCAGGCGCGTTCCGATAAAAAATCCGCGATCCAAAAACGCATCGCCGCGCTGGAAAAAGAAAGCACCGATCTCGAAGCGAAGGAAAAGCAACTCGCGGCGGAATTGGAAAAACCGGAAAGTTACGCCAACGGCCGCGCGATGCAGATCAACCGCGAACTGAT
>JAMFSG010000394.1 GCA_026225155.1 Verrucomicrobiota bacterium | reverse complement strand
TGCGCCAGCCGTCTTCGGCGAGCGTGCGCATGCCGCCTTTGCGCGCGGCGGCACGGATCTGATCGGTTGAGGCGGATTTCAAAATCAACTGGCGGATTTCTTCGTCGGTGTCCATCCATTCAAAAATCGCGCAGCGTCCAAAAAATCCGGTGTTGCGGCATTCGCGGCAGCCGACGGCTTTGAACAGCATTTGATCCGCGGCCATGCCCAATTTTAATTTGAACTGCAACGCGGTCGGCGAATTGTCCGGCTGTTTGCAATGCGGACACAAAACGCGGACGAGGCGTTGCGCGAGCACGGCTTCGAGCGACGACGCGACGAGATACGGTTCAACGCCCATGTCCACGAGCCGCGTGAGCGCGCCGGGCGCGTCGTTCGTGTGCAACGTGGAAAAAACCAAGTGGCCGGTGAGCGACGCTTGCACGGCGATCTGCGCCGTTTCTTGATCGCGAATTTCGCCGATGAGAATCACGTCGGGATCGTGGCGCAAAATGGAACGCAATCCGCGCGCGAAGGTGAGGCCGGATTTTTCGTTGACCTGGATTTGATTGACACCTTTGAGCTGATATTCCACCGGATCTTCAACGGTGATGATTTTGCGGACGGAATCGTTGATCTCATTCAACGCCGTGTAGAGCGTCGAAGTTTTGCCGGAACCGGTCGGGCCGGTGACCAAAATAATTCCGTGCGGCATGCCCAGAACTTTTTTGAAATGTTCGTATTCGCGCGGGCCGAGACCGATCTGGCCGAGGCCGCGCAGCGTGGAATTTTGGCGGAGCAAACGCATCACAACCGCTTCGCCGTGCAACATCGGAATGATGGAAACGCGGATGTCCACGTCGGCATCGGCGATGCGGACTTTGATGCGACCGTCCTGCGGCAGCCGTTTTTCCGCGATGTTGAGATGGCTCAAAATTTTCACGCGCGAAACGATCGCGGGTTGAAAACGCTTGAGTTGCGCGGGCACGGGCACTTCCTGCAATTCGCCGTCAATGCGATAACGGATGCGAAATTCGTCCTCGAACGGTTCGAGGTGGACGTCGGACGCGCGGAGTTCAATCGCGTCTTTCAAAACTTGGTTGACGAAACGGATGATCGAAGCTTCGTCTTCCGCGCCGTCGTCGAGATTGTTGCCCTCGGCATTTTCATCAATGACTTGGATGCCTTTTTCTTCGTCGAGCGTGCCGATGGTGTCCGCGCCGACGCCGAGGCGTTTTTTGATTTCGCGCTGGATGGCTTCGGTCGAAGCGAGCACCGGCTTCAAATTCAAACCGGTCAAAGTTTTCAGTGCGTCCAAACCTTGCGTCGCAAAAAGCCGGCTCGTCGCGACTTCGACGTGGCCGTTCACGCGTTGAAGCGGAAGCAATTCTTCCTTCAACAAAATGCGCGCGGGAAAAAGCGAGAGCAACTGACGATCCGGATTGACGTCCTCAAGCGTCGTGTAAGTGAGGCCATATTCCGTCGCGAGCCAACGGAGAATTTCATCTTCGCTCTGCGCCGGAATTTTTTCCCGCGCGAGCGCAGCGGCATCGAGCGCGGAAAGTTGCCGGGACGCGACCATGCGTCCCAGCAATTCTTTTGGTTCTTGAACCGGTATGGCCATGAGAATCGTCAGTTGCGTTTGCCAGAATTATTCCAACAAGCCGAGCAACGTCGCCTGCGCTTCCTGTTTGCCGGTCAGAACCGCGCGCAAGTCAGCTTGCGCCTGTTCTAATTTGACGCGCTTGGCTTTTTGCGAAGCCTGATATTTGGCGAGCAAATCTTTGATCTGCGCGGCGGGCGCGTCAGCATCAACGGCTTTTTGCAACGCTTCCTCTTCCGGGCTGGGCGTGCCGAACATTCCGCCGCCACGACGACGATTGTTGCCGCCGCCTTGATCGCCGCCCTGACCACCCTGGCCGCCGCGACGGAACATTGAACGCATCAGCCGCGCGCCGCTGTCAGCGTCCCGCCGCGTGTCCAAAACTTTTTGCACCAGCGGCTGCACCGCGTCCCAGTCCGTGTCATTCGTGAAGTTTAATTGGTCGCGGAAATTGTCCATCATGCGTTGCTGCATTTGCGCAGGATCGCCGCCGCCGCGACGATTTCCACCGCCACCGCCGCCGTTGCCGCCACCATTTCCACCGCCGCCGTTATCCTGCGCCAAAAGACTGCCCGTGCTTAAGGCGAGTGCCGCCGTCATCGCGCACAATGTGATGATACGATTCAATTTCATAGAATTTTTCTGTAGTTATTGATTATTTGTTTTCCAGAATCGTCCATGCAAGCCGACGCTGGGTTCACCCAAACCAACGCAGGTAACATGCCAGCGCAAAAAATTGGATTCGCCAGCAAATCAACAATCCAACCCGCGCAAACTCTGCGCGTCCGAAAATCGCTGCGCATAATTTGCGCAGAAAATCTCACGCATCCCGACTTTTTCAGGACGATAAGAAATGGAAAAAGTTTCGGAAAAGTGAAAACTGGTGAGCGAGCGTCCTCGCGAGCTGCGGCAATCAAAGTTGCAAGCGATGTCCGGCTTGCGGGGACGCTCGCCCCACCAACGCAACGCAATCACACTTTGTTTCCGCAAAATAAAATTTCGCATTTGCATTTCCGCCGCTTTGTCTCATTTTGCGCGGGAGAAATTTCATTCCGAAAAATCACACAAATATTTCTAAAATTTATGTCGCAAAAAATCGGCTTCGTCGGTGTCGGACGCATGGGCGCAAACATGGCGCGCCGTCTGCAAGAAACTGGATTCACCATCGCCGCCGTTTTTGATGCGAACGCCGCCGTCGCGCAGGAACTCGCCAAAGAGCTGAATTGCACCGCCGCCACGGATTTGAAAACCGTCACTGCGCTTTCCGATGTCATCATCACCGTTGTCAGCGATGACCGGGCGATGAAGAAAATTTTCACCGGCGGTTTGCTCAAGCGTGCGAAAGGAAAAATTTTCATCAACTGCGCCACCGTCACGCCCGCGATCCACGTTTGGGTCGAGCAGAAATGCGCAGCCAAAGGCGCGAGTTCGCTCGAAGCGTGCATGGCGAGCAGCATCACACAAGCGCGGCAAGGTTCGCTGTATTTGATGTGCGGCGGACGACCGGAAGTTTTTGAAAACGCCAAACCGATTTTGGAAAAATTGAGCGCATCGCTGCGTTACATCGGCATGGCGGGCAAAGCCGCGCAGGTCAAGGCGCTCGTCAACATGGTGATGAACACCAACACCGCCGCGCTCGCGGAAGGCCTCGGACTCGGCGCGGCGCTTGATCTGGATTTGACGATGTTGCGCGAAGTTTTTTCGCAGACCGGCGCGCGTTCCGGCGTGTTGCAGACCGACGGCGAAGACATGCAAAATCGCGATCACTCGTGCTTCTTTTCCGCGGCGCACGCCGCGAAAGATTCCGGCATCGCGCTGAAATTGGCGAAGGAACAAAAATTAAATCTGCCGCTCGCCATCGCGACGAAAAAGCAATACGACCGCATGATCAAAATCGGTTTGGGCGAACTCGACAAATCCGGCGTCGCAGAATTGACCTTCAAAGGCCGCAAAGGAAACTCAGTTTAGCCTGCCGTTGCGGCAATGTTTTAATTTGGTAGGGATGGCGCGCTGCGCCGTCCGCGCCGGGTTGCGGCGCAACGAATGGGCAAAACGTCTCGCCACGACTTCCGTCCGATTCCGTCGCCTGACGCTGCGCTCGGCGACGGGGACATCGCAGCGCGATGTCCCTACCTTTTCAAACTGAGCCACTGCCTTCACTGCACAAAGATTGACAGTGCGCGAAGCGTTTTGCTAACGATGGTTGCGGCATCCAAAAAAAAATCAGTTGATTCACCCTGAATTCTTATGCAAAAGCCTGTTGCAAAACTTGTCCGCCGTTATTCTCCGCGCACGCCGATGTTCCAATCGCTCCGGCATTTATTTGGCATCGCGAAACTGGTGAATGAAAAAAATTCGCCGCCCGCCGATGAATTGGTTGATCTGCCGCGACGTTCCACAATCAACCGGCGCGAATTTTTGAAAGTCGCCGGCACAGCGGCGATTGCTGTCGGCGCAAGTTCGTGGCTCACCGGCTGTGCATCATCGCGAAGCGGCCCGAACGCGCCGCGCATCGCGATTGTCGGCGGCGGCGTGGCAGGCTTGAACGCGGCTTACAAATTAAAACAGCGCGGTTTTCAGGCGTCCATTTACGAAGCGAGCTCGCGCACGGGCGGACGGATTTACACGGCAAAAAATATTTTGAATCCCGGTTTGACGACCGAGCTTGGCGGCGAATTCATTGATTCGATTCATTTGGAAATGCTCGCACTCGCGAAAGAATTTGACCTCGACTTGATTGATGTCCACGGAGCGGGCGAACAAAAATTGATTCGCGAAGCGTATTATTTTGAAGGTGCGCATCGCGGCGAAGCGGAAGCGGTGGAAGCGTTTCGCCCGCTGGCCGCGCGCATCAAAACGGATTTCGACAAGCTGGGCGAGACGGTGGATTTTGAACATGACGGCGGCGCGGGCGAACTGGATCGCACCTCGCTCGCGGATTATTTTGACCGCATCGGCGCGAGCGGCTGGATGCGCAAATTGCTCGACGTCGCGTTTCTCACGGAGTTCGGTTTGGAATGCAGCGAACAATCTTCGCTCAACATGATCTACATGATTTCCACCGACGTTTCCGCCGGAAAATTGGAACTGCTCGGCGCAAGCGACGAGCGTTACAAAATCCGCGGCGGCAACCAGCGCGTCGTGGACGAACTCGCGGCGCGTTTGGAAAATCAAATTCAAGTCGGACAAAAATTAATCGCCATCACGTCGCGCGATCGCGGCTACACATTGACGTTCGAGCACGACAGACGCACGACGGATGTGGCCGCGGATTTTGTCATCCTCACGCTGCCGTTCACGATGTTGCGCGACGTGGACATCCGCGTGGATCTGCCGGCGTGGAAAAAGAAAGCCATCGCCGAACTCGGTTACGGCATGAATGCGAAATTGATGCTCGGCACGAAAAACCGTCTGTGGCGCGAGCAGGGTTATTCGGGAAATATTTTTTCCGACGAAGCGTTTCAACTCGCATGGGACAACAGCCGTTTGCAAGGCGGCGACGCGGGCGGCCTGACTTGTTACACCGGCGGCAAGGCTTCGGACGAATTGAAAAACGGCACGCCCTCCGAGCAAGCCGTGCGGATGCTCGCGGCATTGGAAAAACCATTCAACGGCATCACCGCGCAATTCAACGGCAACGCGGAACGTTTTCATTGGCCGACACAGCCGTTCACGCGCGCGAGCTATGCGTGTTATCGGCCGGGACAGTGGACGACGATTTGCGGCGCGGAAATCAAGCCGGTCGGAAATCTTTTTTTCGCCGGCGAACATTGCAGCCGCGATTTCCAAGGCTTCATGAACGGCGGCGCGGAAACGGGCAAACAGGCGGCGCTGGCTTTGATAAAAGCGATCGTCCGATCGTGATCCAAATTAAAGTTTAATTTGAAAGAAATAAAATGCTTCTTTGTTCAGGCTAGCCATTTTGGCTTCAGTGCGCTGAATATAAATTTTTCTCCATAAAAAAATGCGTTTCGGTTTCCCCCGTCTGTAGAAATCCCAAACGCAGATAAAGATTTTTAGCCTTATTTTTGCGGAGAACTTTAAGACGGACAGACAGATTCTGCGCGGCTGCATTTGAAATAATCGTTTTGATAATCTGCGATCCCAAGCTTCGACCTTGAAAGGCTGGTTGAATTTGGATTTCAGAAAGGAAAATATGATCGGCGTTTCTTTCCACGGAAATAACCCCGACGGCTTGAGCGTCAACCGTAATGATCTGGGAATTGGCGGGCTTCCATTCTCTCTCAAAAAATTCGCGCTGAATTTTGTCATCCCACTGGCCAAACTGTGATTCAACCACATCGCGATAACAAAGTTTGTGCAGCGACACTAAAAACTCTCGGTCACTTTCAAGCGCTTGTCGCAATTCATATTTCATTTCATCTGCAGATTACGCCGATGGCGCAGCTTCTCCAAAAAATTAAATACGCGAAAATCTGCGCTATCTGCGGACTAAAGCAAATGCCCCAGCTTCTCGCGCTTGGTTTTTAGATATTTTTCGTTGTGCGGATTGGATTTTATTTTGATCGGCACTTGCTGGCTGATCTTCAAGCCGTAACCTTCGAGACCGACGACTTTTTTGGGATTGTTCGTCAGCAGGCGGATGGTTTTCAGGCCGAGGTCAACGAGGATTTGCGCGCCGAGGCCGTATTCACGCAGGTCCATGCCGTAGCCGAGCTTCGCGTTCGCCTCGACGGTGTCGTAGCCTTGCTCCTGCAATTTGTAGGCGAGAATTTTCGGCGCGAGGCCGATGCCGCGCCCTTCTTGACGCATGTAGAGAATGACGCCGCGTCCGGCCTCGGCGACCTGACGCATGGCTTGATGCAATTGCGGCCCGCAATCGCAGCGGCGCGAACCGAATACGTCGCCAGTGAGGCATTCGCTGTGCACACGGACGAGCACATCTTTTTGTCCAGCAATGTCGCCGCGCACGAGCGCGATATGATTTTGGCCGTCCACTTTGGAACGATATAAATGCAGATCGAAATCGCCGTAGTCGGTCGGCATTTTCACGACTTCAACGCTCTCGACTAATTTTTCGCGCGTGCGACGGTATTCAATCAAGTCGGCGACGGAACAGATTTTTAGTTTGTGTTTTTTGGCAAATTTCAACAATTGCGGCAGACGTGACATCGTGCCGTCGTCATTGACAATTTCCGCGAGCACGCCGGCGGGACGCAAGCCAGCGAGGCGCGCCAGATCAATTGCCGCTTCGGTGTGGCCGGCGCGGCGCAGCACGCCGCCTTCGCGATAACGCAGCGGGAAAATGTGGCCGGGACGGACGAGATCGTCGCGTTGCGTTTTGGGATTCGCGAGCAATTGGATTGTGTGGGCGCGGTCGGCGGCGGAAATTCCCGTGCTTACGCCGCGCGCAGCGTCTACGGAAATCGTATAAGCGGTGCGCATGCGTTCCATGTTTTGCTGCGTCATCAACGGCAGTTCGAGACGATCCAGTTCGCCGCCTTCCATCGGCACGCAAATGACGCCGGAAGTGTAGCGCACCATGAAGCTGATGTTTTTGGCGGTGGCTTTTTCGGCGGCGAGAATCAAATCACCTTCGTTCTCACGGCTGGCGTCATCCACGACGACGACGAGCTTGCCTTTGCGGATGTCGCTGACGACGGCTTCGATGCGGTCAAAATTATTTTTCATCGTTGGGCGTAAAACTAATTGCCGGGCGGCAAAATGCCATCATTTTCGTGCAAGGTAAGGGCGGCTTTTTGATATATTTTTTGTTTGGAAATAATCCAAGTCCGTTTTACTGTGGTTGTGTCTTTTCAGGAAGTTCCCGGCTGCGGCGTAATGGAGCTGTGAAATAAAATGTCACCCGAAGATTCAGAAAAAAATTCCGGCAATGCGGGGGGAAGTGCTTCCGTTAATCCGTCTGACCTGCAAGGAAATCTCCAGCGCCTCGACCGGCTGGCCAATCTCGGCCTCGTCTCGGCCAGCATCGCGCACGAAATCAAAAACGGCCTCGTCTCCATCAATGTTTTCGTCGAACTGCTTTTGCAAAAGGGCGAAGACCAGGAAATGACCGAGGTCGTCCGGCGCGAATTGCGGCGGATTGATTCGCTCGTGACGCAGATGCTGCGGTTCGCCGCGCCGAAACCAAAAGCATTTGCGGCGGTGCAAATCCATCAACTGCTCGACCATTCGGTGCGGTTGCTGGAACATCAGATGAGCGGGCGCATGATTTCGCTCGAACGCGATTACCAGGCCGGCCACGACACGTGGCGCGCGGATGAATCGCAACTGCAGCAAGCGTTCATGAACCTGCTGATCAATGCGCTCGAAGCGGTCGGCAACAATGGTGAAATTTCGATCGGCACGGAAATCGCCACGGGCACGGACGGCATCCGCTGGTTGAAAATTTCCATCCGCGACACCGGCAGCGGCATCACGCCGGAAAATCTCGCGCATCTGTTCGAGCCGTTTTTCACCACGAAAAAGAATGGCACGGGTCTCGGCCTTTCAATCACGCGCCGGATCGTGGAAGAACATCGTGGCACCATCGAAGTCCAAAGCGAACCCAAACACGGCTCCACTTTCATCGTCTCGTTGCTGACGGAATAGTTATTCGCCAACGAGGTGATAAGGATTCACCGAGTCATCGCCGACCGCAGTTGACGGGCTGGCTTTCAGCGACAATTGGAACGCGATCGTGTAATCCACCGAACTGTTCACGTCGTTCTCGATGTGGAAAGTCAAAGCCGTGGTGAAACTCCGGAAATCGCGATAGAGCGTGTAGAACTGCGACTGCAAACGGCCGGTGGTGAAATCAAAATTGTGTTGCGCGCGAAAACCCCAGTTGTCATCC
>JAMFSG010000393.1 GCA_026225155.1 Verrucomicrobiota bacterium | reverse complement strand
GCCACCGTGCTGCTTTGATAATTTCCCCCAACGCGCTTCCGGCTGGCCGGGCAACAGGCATTTCTCGTTGCCATGACCAAGCACGTCTTCGATGATCGCCTTCACGTTCTGGATTTGCGAACGGTCTTTGACGTAGTCGTTGCCCTTCATTGCGTCGGGATGGATGACTTGAAAATAAAACGTCGAGCCGCGCTTCTCGCCTTCGCCGCCGCGCGACGTTCCACGGATTTCCGGCAGCGAACCGCCGATGTAACCTGCGTAAAGTTCGTCAATCAATCCGAGGCCGTAACCCTTATGCGCGCCGAACGGCAGCAACGCGACGGCTTTATTCGGATCGGTCGTCGGATTGCCCTCGGCATCCACGGCCGCGCCGGGCGGAAGTTGTTTGCCTTCGCGTTTCATCACTTGCACGCGGCCCATCGCGATGGTCGAGGTCGCCCAATCAATCACGATGGGAAAACCGATCGCGTCCTGCGTCGGGAACGCCCACGAATGCGGGTTCGTGCCCATCGTCGGCGTCTTGCCGCCGAACGGCACGACTTCGGACGTGGCCGAGGTGCAGTTCGTGTAGGCGAGGTAGCCCTTGAGCGCGGCGTCCATGACGTAGCCGCCGCCCCAGAGATAATGCGTCGCGTTGTCCACGCTGACCATGCCCACGCCGTATTTGTCGGCGAGCTTCATGCAGGTGTCCATCGCCTCGTAGGCAACGGCCTGGCCGAGCTTGTTGTGGCCGTTCCAGATTTCTGCGGCGGCGAAGCGCGACGGCAGTTTCTCGATCTTCGCGCCGGGCGTCCAGCGGCCGACCTTGCTGCCGAACAATTCGTCGAGGTGCAGCGCCTTGATGGCGTTGTGCGTGCGGATGCCGTAATACGCGGCGCTGGCGCAGAACCGCGCGCCGGCGGCGGCCTCGGCGGCATCGTAACCGCGCTTGAGATACGCCTTCGTGACGAGCGAATCGTGTTTTTCTTTGGGAATGATGAAGTAGGTTTCGGGCATAAAAATTAAATTGAAAATACGGGAGTAAGTTCGCTCAAGCCAAAATTAAGGCGGCGGCCTTGACTCAAATTGAATCCAGAAAATTGATTTCCTTTCGCGATGGAACTTGAAATACAAAGCTCATGACCGCTTTCCAAAATCTGAAGCAACAATTCCCATTGCTGCTTCAAAACTTTTATTCCACGCTCGAATTTCGGAGAAAGAATGTAACGAATAAATTTAACAGACCGCTCATGCACGCGGTTCAAGAAAACATGTGGCCAAGCTTTTGACTTTGATTTATGGCGCAATCGGGCCACGCTTAAATGAAATAAATCTTTGTTCAATCTGTCTCTATCTCGTTTTGAAAGCCGAATCTTTTTAGCTGGGAAGCCGAAATCTTCTGAAATGAGATCGTCGGGCCATTTGCGTTTCGGACATTCAAAAAAGTAAATAAGTGCGCGAGCGTGGCCCATCCTTGAAAAATTGAGGTGCTCCCAAACGCAATAATCGTGTGCATCGTGTTTTGATACTCCAAGAGCAAAAATAATTTCATAAAAAACGTGCTCATTCAGAAGAACGCTTTTCTTTTTTGCTGTAAGAATGTTTGGCATTTCAAACCACTTTCTTCACCGGCACTTCGGGATTCACCTGCGCGATGGGTTTTTCGCCGTTCAGCGCGAGGATGAGATTTTTCACGCAGCAAGTGGCCTGACGCACGACGCTTTCGTAAGTGCGCGAGCCGATGTGCGGCGTGACGATGACGTTCGGCAATTCCAGCAGTGGATAATCCGCCGGCGGCGGTTCCTGATCCAGCACGTCCGCG
>JAMFSG010000392.1 GCA_026225155.1 Verrucomicrobiota bacterium | reverse complement strand
TTCAAGGTTTTGCCCCGGAAGCGAATTTCACCACGATCCGCGATCGTCTGACCGGCATCATTCTGGGCATCGTCGTGTCGTCCATCGTGTTGCGTTACGTCTGGCCGGAACATGCGATTGATACCTTGCGCGCAACGCTCGGGCGGCTGCTGCGTAATCTTTCGCAACTCTTGACGTTTCCAAAAATCGGCGCGCCCATCGAAACGGAAATCAAAGCGGCGGAAACGATCCGCGCCACCGTGACCAAAGATTTGGACAACACGTTGCGGCTGACGGAACTCCTCGGCATCGAAAGCATGGTCGTCCGCAACGAAAGCGGCATTTCACTTTCGGCCTTGGAACATTTGACCGCCAATACGCAGGCGCTTTGCCTGATGACCTCGGCGATGTTCGCGCAAACAAAAATTGAAGAATGGCAACAACTCGATCCGTCCGTGCAACAAGCGGAAAATATTTTGCGTGGCTGCGCGGCCAGACAATTACAGCAGGTCGCCGCTTATGTCGAAACCAGTCATTGCCCGAAATCCGTCGAGCTGGAATTGGCGCTCGAAGATTGGAATAAAAAAATTCCGCCGCCCGAACAAAATGATCGCCCGCGCCTTGTCCGCCGCGTTATCGAACAAATCCAGCAAATGACCCAAACCGATGCGCCATGAATGAAATCCTAGATTTTTTGATCCAGCATGGCGTCGCGGTTTTATTTGCGGCCGTGTTCGTGGAACAAGTCGGCATTCCCCTGCCCGCCGCACCGTGGTTGCTGGCAGCCGGAGCTTTGGCCGCCGTCGGCAAAATGAATGGCTGCACCGCGCTGTTCGCCGCCGCCGCCGGCTCGTTGCTGGCCGACCTGATCTGGTTTTATCTGGGACGTTATTATGGCAACCGCGTGTTGGGACTGCTCTGCCGCATCAATTTGCAACCGGATTCCGGCGTCCGCCGGACGCGAATTTTTTTCATGCGCTACCGTCTGCGCGGCCTGATTGCGGCGAAATTTGTTCCCGGATTGAGCGCTCTCGTCGTGCCGCTCGCGGGCAGTTCCGGCGCGAGCGCCAAGCGATTCATCCTCTACGACGGTTTTAGCTCATTGCTTTACAGCAGCGCTTATCTTGTTTTGGGCGCGATATTCAGCCGCCAATTGGAACGCGTCCTCCACGCGCTGGCCGGATTGGGACACAGCGCACTCTTTATGATTGTCGCCTTGGCCGCGCTTTACCTTGCCCACAAATATTTTCAACGCCACCGCCTGTTGAGCGAATTGCGTATGGCGCGGATCACGGCGGATGAACTGCATCAAAAACAGGAAGCCGGTGAAAATCTCATCGTCCTCGACCTGCGCTCGCACCTCGAGTTTGAACAGAATCCTTTATTGATCCGTGGCGCATTGCACATGACTTTGGATGAAGTGCAACTTCGCGGGCAGGAAATCCCCCGCGACCGCGACATTATTCTTTGCTGTTCCTGTCCCAACGAAGCGAGTAGTGCGCACGTGGCGCTGCAACTTCATCGCCAGGGAATTTTGCGCGTGCGGCCATTGCTCGGCGGGATTGACGCCTGGCGCGAACGCAATTATCCTACGGAAATCCGCGTCATCGGAAAAACCATCGTCGTTGATATCAGTCCGCAGAATTAGAACGCACCGAATCTAATTTCCAAAATAAAAAAGCGCGAAGTGAAATTTCACTTCGCGCTAGATGAGATTACAAAGACTAGGTCAAAATAATCTTGTCGCCGTCTTTCAACGTGACGATCGCTTTTTTCCAGTTGGGTGCTTTGCCGACCTGCGCGGTGCGCTGGCGACGGGATTTGCCGCGCACGTTCAACGTGTTCACTTTCGTGACTTTCACTTTGAACAATTCCTGCACGGCGTTGCGAATTTCAGTTTTGTTCGCGAGACGGTCGGCCACAATCGTATATTGATTATGCTTCTCGGCCTGGCGCGTGCCTTTTTCCGTCAGACGGACGGTCTTGATGATTTCAAAAGCGTTCATATTATTCCTGGGTCAAACGGTCGGAAACTTTTTCAAACGCGCTCTTGGTGAAGAGCAGTTTGTCCGGACGCAACACGTCATAAGTGTTAAGCGTTTCGCTCGTCGTCAATCTTACCAACGGCAGATTGCGCGAGGCGAGCGTCAGATTCTTGTTGTCGGCATCGTGCGAAACGATCAGCGTCGTGCCGCTCAATTCCAAGCCGTCAATCAATGAAGCAAAAGCTTTCGTTTTTGGCGAAGACAATTTCAAGTCGTCCACGATCAACACGTCGCCAAGCTTGATGCGTTCGCTCAAAGCTTTGCGCAATGCGAGCGAGCGGGTTTTCTTGGAAACTTTTTTACTGAAATCGCGGGGCTTCGGACCGAAGACCACACCGCCGCCCGCCCACAAAGGTGAACGAACTGAACCGGCGCGGGCGCGACCTGTGCCTTTTTGCTTCCACGGTTTCTTGTTGGAACCTTGGACTTCGCCGGCGGTTTTGGTGCAAGCCGTGCCACTGCGTTGCGCCGCATTGTAAGCGACGACCGTGTCGTGGACGGCCTGCGTGCCTTTTCCGTCTTCGATCAGCTCGAACTTAACTTCCAGTTCGCCCTGACTTTTTCCTTCGATATTTTTAATGGCAATTTTCATGGCCTAATTATTTCTTGGCAGCAGGAGCTGCCGGTTTTTTGTCAGCGACACCGGCTTTTTTCTTGGTAACGACGACTGGCGGTTTCCAGCCTTTTGGCCGTTTCTTGGATTCGCGGATGACGACGTAATCGCCTTCAGCACCGGGAATCGAACCTTTGATCAAAATCAAATTATCCGCTTCGCGAACTTGGATGACTTCCAAATTTTGCGTCGTGCGCGTGACTTGTCCCATGTGACCGGGCATCCGCATACCGCGCATGACTGTGCCGGGGAACAAACGCTGACCGATCGCCCCTGCACGGCGATGCCAACCTTTAGCACCGTGCGTCGAATCGCCACCGGCGAAACGATGGCGTTTCACCACACCTTCAAAGCCGCGGCCTTTCGTCGTGCCGATCGCATCAACGAAATCGCCGGGCGCGAACAAGGTCGGTCCAACCACGTCGCCCGCTTTGACTTCTTTCGAGAAATCGCGAAATTCTTTGATGCGCTTCACAGCGACACCATTTTGTTTTTTGATATGACCAAGCAACGCTTTCGTGAGGCGCTGTTCTTTTTGGTCATCGAAACCGAGTTGGACAGAATTGTATCCATCTTTGCCGGCCTGCGTTTTGACTTGCAGAACGCGATTTGGTCCGGCGAGCACAACAGTGACGGCGATCACATTTCCCGCTGCGTCGTAAACGCGCGTGTGGCCGAGTTTTTTTCCTAAAAGTCCCAGTGGCATGATAATCTCCTTAAATCAAATCTTGATGGTGATGTCAACGCCGGCGGGCAAATTGAGCTTCTTCAATTCGTCCACGGTTTTCGCGGTCGGATCGAGGATGTCAATCAGGCGCTTGTGCGTGCGTTGTTCGAAAGTTTCCTGCGACTTTTTGTCCGAGTGCGGTGAGCGCTGGACGGTGAATTTCTCGATGCGAGTCGGCAGCGGGATGGGACCAGCGACGCGAGCGCCAGTGCGTTTGACGGTATCGGCGATTTCGCGGGCCGATTGGTCTATGACCCGGAAGTCATAAGCCTTGAGGCGGATTCTAATGCGTTGTGCAGCCATACAAAGAACAATTGTCTGTTAATGGTTAAATGATTTCCGCTCCCAATCGAATGAAAGCGGACGCGGAATATATCAACTATACTTTCATGTGCAATATATTTTTTCAGAAATTTTGCATGATCTGGACGAAAGTGCGTTCGAACCTTTCAGACCAGAATTAACTTGTCATGCCGCCGTGCATTTTCCATTTCTATCGCATGAACAAAAAAATTCTTTCCGTGCTGCTGATTTTTCTACCGATGATTTTATCCGCACGGGAAAATAATTTCACCGCACCGAACGACGTGGTTTGGGATTCCCTCGGCACGAATGAAAACGATTCCATGCCCGTCGGCAATGGCGATCTGGCGGCCAATGTCTGGACGGAACAAAACGGCGATCTGGTTTTGCTCGTGGCCAAAGCCGATGCGTGGACGGAATGGGGCAAGCTGGTGAAACTCGGCCGCGTGCGCGTGCAACTGACGCCGAATCCGTTTGTCGGAGCGACGAATTTTACTCAAGCGCTGCATTTGGAGGACGGCAGCATCGAAATCAAAAGCGGCGCGAACAGCGTGCAAGTTTGGGCGGACGCAAATCATCCGGTGATCCACGTCGAAGCGAAGTTGGAACAGCCCGCGACGTTGTCGGCCAAATTGGAATTGTGGCGCACAACCAAACCAGACAAAGGCGGAATGTTTGAGCTCGCCGGAAATTTCCCGATTGAAACCGCCGCTGATACGGTTTTTCCCGCCAGCGCGAATCAAATCACCTGGTGCCATTTTAATCCCGACAGCGTTTATCCCGTCGTGCTGAAACAGGAACATCTGGAATCGCTCGCGCAAAAATATCCCGATCCATTATTGCACCGCTGTTTCGGCGCGGCGTTGACCGGGCCGGATTTGACCAGCAGCGACGACCGCACTTTGAAATCTTCCGCGCCGGGCAAAAATCTGCGGCTCGATTTGATTGCCTTGACGGAAACGAATGTGGATTCGACACAGGCGTGGCAAAAAGATTTTGATCCGCTGGTCAAAAAAATCAGCCGCGAACGTTTGCGTCGCCTGCGCGCCGAACATGACCAATGGTGGGCTGATTTCTGGAACCGCAGTTGGATTCACGTCACGGGCACGGCGGATGCGGAAAAAGTTTCGCAAGGTTACATCATGCAGCGTTACATGATCGCAACTTCTTCACGTGGCGAATTTCCGGTGAAATTCAACGGCGGACTTTTCACCGTCGGACATGATGTGTCCGAAGGCAAAAATTCCAACGACAAAAATCACAGCCCGGATTTCCGCGCGTGGGGCAATTCTTACTGGAACCAAAATTGCCGTTTGCTTTACTGGCCGTTGATCGCGACCGGCGATTTTGATTTGCTCAAGCCGTGGTTCGATTTGTATCTGAACGCGCTGCCGCTGGCGAAGGATCGCACGCAGATTTATTTTCATCACGACGGCGCGAGTTTGCCCGAAACGATGCTGTTTTGGGGCGTGCCGAACCTGAACGATTTCGGGTGGGATAATCCCACGACCGAATTGAAGAGCGACTGGCAGCGTTATCACATCCAAGGCACGCTCGAAATCATCGCGCAAATGCTGGACGAATATGATGTCACGCAAGACGCTGATTTCGCGCGCAAGAATATCGTTCCGTTTGCGGACGCCATCGTGACTTTTTACGGCGAACATTGGCCGCGTGATGAAAACGGAAAAATTAAAATGTCGCCCACGCAATCTTTGGAAACCTATCAGCGTGACGCCGTGAATCCCACGCCCGATATTGCCGGATTAAAAAGCGTTCTGCCGCGATTGCTGGCGTTGCCAGACGATTTGATTTCGTCCGCGCAGCGCGATAAATGGAACAAAATTCTCAACGACTTGCCGCCAATCGCCACGGGCAAAACCGTTCGCGGAAAACTCGGCGACTACGGTCAGGGCGACACGGACGGCACGGCGATTATTTTGCCCGCCGAAAAATACGGCCCGACTAAAAACAGTGAGAACCCGGAACTTTACGTCGCGTTTCCGTATCGGCTTTACGGCGTCGGCAAACCGGATTTGAAACTGGCGCAGGACGCTTTCGCCGCGCGCCGTTTTCCGCAGGACGTCTGCTGGGGACAAGATGGAACGCAAGCTTCCATTTTGGGGCTGACGCGGACCGCGCAAAAAGTGGCGATCCACGAATTCACCGATTACGGCGACGAACGGTTCCCGTGGTTTTGGAGCGGCAACCACGATTGGATTCCCGACCTCGACAACGGCGGCTCCGGCATGATCACGCTGCAAAACATGCTGATGCAATGCGACGGCAAACGCATCCAACTTTTGCCCGCGTGGCCGAAAGACTGGACGGCGGATTTCAAATTGCATGCGCCATACAAAACCACCGTCGAAGGCCACGTTGAAGATGGAAAAGTTACCAGCTTGAAAGTGATTCCCACCAAACGCGCCAAAGACGTGGTCATCGTTCAACCTGCGGCGTAAAAGCCATCAACATTTAATTATCGCTTAACCCAAAGTAAAATCAGCAGGTCAATCGCGAAGAAAATCACGATGATGATTTCCAGCCACAACATCCGCTGCTCGTTCACTTCCGCGTGGACGACGCTGTAAAGTTTGTCGAGTTGCGCGAGCCGCTGCTCGACGCTCGTGCGCCATTGATCCAGATAAAACCGGTCACGCGCGCCGAGATAAACGCGGGCGAGATACCAATCACCGAAAAATTTCGTGATGTGCGTGACTTCGTCCGTGAGTTTCGCCACGTCCACACGGAAACGGCGCAAGTGCCGCAGGGTTTTATTCGCCGCGCCGAACAATGGCATTGGTCGCCGTTCCAGATCGTCGTAGGCGCGATCGAGATATTTATCCAATCGCTGATCCATCACGCGAAATTCTTCCAATTGCAAATTCGCCAGTTCCAGCGCATACAAAACGTCGTCCACATAACCGGTCAAATCCACCACTAACGCCGCGTCCCAATCAATCACCACCAAATCCGTGCTCTCGAACGAACGCTGGATGCGCAAAACTTCATTCACTTGCGCGTCGCTCAATTTTTCCGCCGCCGTTTCCGTGAGCAAGCCCGCGACTTCGCGCCGCTGTTCGCCGAGCCAGCCGTTCACGTCTTTCACGCCGGCCAGATCGGTGAAACAAAAAACCGTGTAAGCTTCCGGCGGCGGGGGAAATTCCGTGCGGCCAACGATCGAATCTTTCAAGCTGTCGCAAACCTTCGCGCAGAAATTCAAGGCGATGGTGTCCAGCGCGTGGCCGTCTTCCAATTTCGGATTATGAAACCGCATCAGTTCGCCGAGCGTGCCGGCTTCAAAGGCCACACGCATCATCACCGTGACGACGCCGACATCATAAATGCGGATCAGCAAACGCACGGGCGCACCATGCAATTTTGCCGCCAGCGGATGCGGCTCGATCGCCAGCGGTTTGTAGAGCGGCATGTCTTTCGGCAACGTGCGGTCCATGCGGATCTCGAACGGAAACGGTTTTTCCGACAAAATTTCCTGCACGCGTGGTGTCAAAATTTCATTCGCCACGTCGAACGCATACAGATAAATCACTTCGCCTTTCATGCTAGTTAAAATCTAACCGACGGGTGAGTTTTGTCGAGCAAACCGAGAAGTGGAAATTCCAAATTTTAAAATAACGCATGATCACATTGCGGTTGGTAGGGACGGCGCGCTGCGCCGTCCGCGCCGGGTCGCGGCGCAACGGATTGACAAAACTCTACACAACTACATCCGTTCGATTCCGTCGCCTGACGCTGCGCTCGGCGATGGGGACAGCGCAGCGCGCTGTCCCTACCAAGCCATGTTGTAACGCGACCCGAACGATCGCTGGCTTGACCGCATCACCCGAAGGTGGGACAGTGACTTGCCATGATGCTTGCCGCCACCAGCCCCGACATGCTCATCGCCGAACTGGCGTTGGGTGGCTTGTTGGCGGTGTTTTGCTGGCGGCTGATCGGCTGGGTGCG
>JAMFSG010000391.1 GCA_026225155.1 Verrucomicrobiota bacterium | reverse complement strand
GCGGCGCGGCGTGTGGATTTTTTTGACGCGTGCCGGAAACCCAATCGCCGTCATCCGCACCCTGGCCAACCGTAGATTGGCTGCCGTCGCTTCCGCCACCGCGAAAGCAAACCCCCGGACATGATATTTTCTAGCCACGAAAAAATGGAAGCAACTCGTGCGCCAGAAAGTTTAGTTGAGCCATCACCGTTTGCCGAGCCGAGCCAACAGTTTCCCGTGAATGCCGCCAAAACCGCCGTTGCTGAAAACGACCACGACATCGCCACCTTGGACAATCTTGGCGACGTGCGCGACGATGGCGTCTGCGTCTGGCAAATAGGCTGCCGGTTTTCCGCCCGCGCCGATCTGTTGCATCAATTTTGCCGGATCAAGCCGTTCTTCCGGCGCGAGCTGATCGAGCCGCGCCACTTCCGCGACCACGACTGAATCTGCATCGGCAAAAGAGGCCGCAAGTTTGTCTTGAAAAACATTTCGGCGCGTCGTGTTTGAACGCGGCTCGAAGATCGTGCAGATTTTTTCGCGCGGATATTTGATGCGCAACGCGCGCAGCGTTTCGCGGATGGCCGTCGGATGATGGCCAAAATCGTCAATCACCGTCACGCCGCCCGCGATGCCTTTGACTTCCATGCGCCGCTTGATGCCCTTGAATGTATCGAACGCGCTTTGGATTTGTTTGTTCGACAAGCCGCAATGTTTTGCCGCCGCGATGACGGCAAGCGCGTTGCGCACGTTCAATTCGCCGACCAGATTCAGATGAAATTTGAAACTCGGAATCTCAAATTCCGTCGCCGTCGGGCCGAAATTCAAGTTGAAGGCGCGAACGGCATTGTGTTCGCCGAGACCAAATTTTTTCACCGGGCAATGCGTGACGTTCAAAAGTGATTTCAAATTTTCATCATCGCCGTTGCCTAACAACAAACCGTTGCGTGGCACGAGCCGGATGAAATGCGAAAACGTTTTTTTGACCGCCGCGAGATTTTCAAAAATGTCCGCGTGGTCGAATTCCAGATTATTGACGATTGCGACTTCCGGCTGGTAATGGATGAATTTGCTGCGCTTGTCGAAAAACGCGGTGTCGTATTCGTCGCCCTCGATGATGAACCATTCGCTGTCCGTGAAGCGCGCGCCTTGCGAAAAATTATTCGGGATGCCGCCGATGAGATAACTCGGATTCAAACCGTTGTGCTCGAAAACCCACGTCAGCAGCGAAGTCGTCGTGGTCTTGCCGTGCGTGCCGCTGACGACAAGCGAGCGTTTGCCGCGGATGAAAAATTCCGCCAGCAACGCCGCGAGCGAGCAGTAACGCAGTTTGTGGTCGAGCACATATTCCGCTTCGGGATTGCCGCGCGAAATCGCATTACCGATGACGACCAAGTCCGGCTTGTGTGCCAGATTTTTTTCGTCGTAGCCATTCATCACCGCGATTTTTTTCGTGGCGAGAAACGACGCCATCGGCTCATAAACATTTTGATCGGAGCCCGTGACGTGGAAGCCTTTGTCAAACATCGCCGCCGCCGCCGCGGCCATCGCCGAGCCGCCGATGCCCGTGAAATGGACTGATTTGATTTCGGATGAAAACATTCGGGAAAAATTAAACCACGAAGGCACGAAGGCACAAAGTTTTTTGAAAACTAATTGAAAGCTGCGGAGCAGCGTCTGAAAGTAGCCCACGGTGAAACCGTGGGTCTTCAAATGTAGTCGTAACCAGCCCCGGACGGGGCGAAAGAAAATTTCATTGCGATTTGCCTGCCGCCCCTGCCGGGGCTTAAGCATTTTTTAATGACCGAACCCACGGTTTCACCGTGGGCTACTTTCTTGCGCGCCTCCGGCGCTAAAACGCCGCGGTTTGCACATCGTTGTTTAATTTTTTAACTTCCTTTCCAAAATTTCGCCAACGAGCGCGGGGTTGGCTTTGCCTTTGCTCAATTTCATCACTTGGCCTTTGAGCGAATTCAGCGCGGCGACTTTGCCTCCTTTGTAATCGGCAACCGGCGCGGGATTCGTGGCGATGGCTTCATCGCAGAATTTTTCGATCGCGCCGGTGTCGCTGACTTGCGCCAGACCTTTTTCCTGCACGATCGCAGCGGGTGATTTTCCGTTCGCGAACATCTCGGCAAAAACCTGCTGCGCGGCAGAACTGCTGATGGTTTTGGCGTCTAAAAGATCGGCCAGATCGACTAAATCATTCGGCCCGAATTTTAAGTCGGAGAATGTAACGGGTTGAAGTTTAAGTTTAACAGCATCAACATCCACATTTGGATTAAATTCGGTAAATCCGAGTTCATCTATTTTGATTTTCCTTATCTGATTTTCTTTTGACAACTCGGCGCTAACTTTATTGATTATCAAATTGGCGACTGCTTTTTGGTTTTTTGCTTGTTTTGCAACTAGCTCAAAATAATTTCCGAGCGCGACGTCGTTCTTGAAAACTTCCGCGTCACCGGCGGGCAATTGATAATCGCTGATGAACCGTTGCTTGCGCGCGAGCGGCAATTCCACGACGCGCGATTTTACTTCGGCCAGCCACGAATCGGTCGGAGCAAACGGCATCAAATCCGGTTCGGGCAAATAGCGATAATCGTGCGCGTTTTCTTTCGTGCGCATTTCTTCGGTGATGCCCGCCACGTCATCCCAGCGCCGCGTGGATTGGATCAATTTCCCACCGTTTTTCACGACTTCGATCTGCCGTGCGATTTCATATTCCGCCGCGCGACGCACGCCGGAAAAGCTGTTCATGTTTTTGATCTCAATCTTCGCGCCAAGTTCTTTCGTGCCGACCGGGCGCACGGAAATATTCACGTCGCAGCGCACCATGCCTTTTTCCATGTCGCAATCCGACACGTCGCCGTAGATCAAAATATCTTTGAGCGCGTTGAGATATTCGTAGGCCATGTCCGGGCCGGTCAGTTCCGGCTCGGAAACGATTTCCAGCAGCGGCACCCCCGCCCGATTGAAATCCACGCCGCTGTGCCGCTCGAAATGCGTGCTCTTGCCCACGTCTTCCTCGATGTGCGCGC
>JAMFSG010000390.1 GCA_026225155.1 Verrucomicrobiota bacterium | reverse complement strand
TATCAAGTGCCACGCGCGGATTTTGACAAAACGCTTGCGGACACCGTCGCGGCGCGCGGCGTGGAAATTTTATATCGTCACGGCGTCACGGCGGTGAAATTTGAACCGACGCACGCGACCGCGACGATCGAAAAACCGAACGGCACGAAGTTCGATGTGCAGGCGAAATTTATTTTTGACGCCAGCGGTTACGGTCGCGTGTTGCCGCGACTTTTGGATCTGGAAACGCCGTCAAAATTTCCCGCGCGCGCGGCGCTGTTCACGCACGTCACCGGCGACATCCGTCCCGCTGGCAGCGAAGAAGGAAAAATTTGGGTCTGCCTACATCCCGATGGCGCGTGGATTTGGATCATTCCATTTTCCAACGGCAAAACGAGCGTCGGCGTCGTGGCCGGCACGGAATTTTTTGAAAAATTTCCCGGCGATCTCGAAACGCAATTGCGCGCGATTCTGGCCAGCGATCCGAACGCCGCGAAACGGTTGGCGAAAATGAAATTCGTCATGCCACCGCAACGCATCGGCGGCTACGCGTGCTCGGTCAAACAACTTTTCGGCGAACGCTTCGTGCTCGTCGGCAACGCGACGGAATTTCTCGATCCCGTTTTCAGTTCCGGCGTCGCACTCGCGCTCGCATCGTCGCAACGCGCGGCACAGATTTTGGTCAAACAATTGCGCGGCGAAAAAGTGGATTGGCAAACTGAATACGCCGACCACGTCATGCAGGGCATCAACACGTTTCGCGCCTACGTCAACGCGTGGTATGACGACAAGTTGCCGACGATTTTTTTCGCCGCGAACCGCAATCCCGACATCATGCGCCAGATCTGTTCCGTGCTCGCCGGTTACGTTTGGGACAAATCAAATCCGTATGTCGCGCAAGCCGATCGCGCGCTGGGTTTGCTGGCGAAAATTTTGAGCAGTCAAAAATTGGCGAAAACTTAAGGCGTTTCACCGGATCGCCATCTTGTTCGGATCTTCACCGTTGAGGCTATATTTCATCAGGAATCGCATCATCGCCATGCTGTAGGCGGCTTTGCCGGCGACGCCGGTGAAGATGCGGCCCATGTGTTTGTTGATGTGCGGATAACTCGCGCGGATAAAAATATTTTTCCGCATCATCTCGCCGACGCGGAACGACGTGAACATCCGGCCGTTGTAATAATAATTCACGATCTCGTGCCACGTTTTCAGATGATGGATGACGTCACGTTCGTATTTTTGAAACGCCGCCGTGCCGCCGTCGCGGATGGCATCGGCCAATTCCGTCGCGCTCGTGAGGCCGATGAGCAGGCCGCTGGAAAAAACCGGATCAATGAATCCCGCCGTGTCGCCGACGAGCGCCCAGTTTTCGCCGAAAAGTTTTTCGGAGACGAGCTGGTAATTCGTGTATTCCATCACGGGCGTCAATCGCGTCGCGCCCGCCGTCACGACGCGCAAAACGGAATCGCGTTTCAGCAAATTGTCGTAGCGTTCTTCCGAAGTTGAACCGGCGTTCGCCGCGTATTCCGACGGAATGACGATGCCGAGCGAAACGCGGTCCTGCAGCGGAATGCGCCAACTCCAGCCGTGATCCAGCCGCGAAGAATGGACGTAGCCACTTTTGTAAAGTTCAGTTTTGTCGAGATGCGCAAACAGCGCGGTGTCTTTACGTCCACCTTCGCGTGCGGGCAGGTTCAACAATTTTGGCAACACACGTCCGCGACCTGTCGCGTCCACAATAAAATCCGGTTGGCCGGAAAAATAATCGCCGCACGCCGCCAGCGTTTCCGCGCTCAAACTGACTTTGTCCGTGCCGGCAACGCGTTCGACTTTCGCTTCCGTTTCAAAAATTTTCACGCCCGCATTTTTCGCACAGTTCATCAGCGTCGCTTCAAATTTGATGCGCGGCACATTGTAGGCGTAGTCGGGCATCTTGCCGCAGAAATCGCGGAACGTGAACGGGAAATCACCCCACTCGTTCATGTTGAAAATCGCGCCGGGTTTGTATTTGCCGTAAGCGCGAACTTCGTCTTCCACGCCGAGCCGCCGCAAAATTAAAATGATGGCTGGCACGAGCGATTCGCCGACGAGTAACGCCGCCGCGCGCGGGCGATGCAAAATGGCGACGCGAACATTTTCGCGCGCCAGCAAGCTCGCCAACGTGCTCGCCGCCGGGCCGCCGCCGAGAATGGCCACTGATCGGATTTTTCCGGTCTGATTATTTTTCATGTGCTTCAAAGGTAAAAAAGTCAGCGTTGCTGAATCATCAATTTTGACCGAACCGGCGCGCAATCATCAATCTGAAAATGACGAACTCAAATTTTGTTTCCGGCGAAACAAAGACATTAAATCCATCTAAAAATGCGCAAGAATAAAAAATAGTTGACTGGTTGGATAAATTGAATAATAGTGGTCGCAAGCTAAGTAACCATCTGGTTACCAGCGTTAGCAAATAAAGAAAACTTTTTATGGGACGCGTCAGTGATGCCAAAGAAAAGCTGCTGCAAGTGGCTTTTGATCTCATTCACGAGCACAGCTACGGCTCGGTGAGCGTGGATCACATCTGCAAACGCGCGAAGGTCAACAAGGGCAGCTTCTATTATTTTTTTAAGACGAAATCAGATCTGGTCACCGCCGCTTACGAGGAAAATTGGCGGCTGAAG
Source organism: Verrucomicrobiota bacterium (assembly GCA_026225155.1). GTDB lineage: Bacteria > Verrucomicrobiota > Verrucomicrobiia > Limisphaerales > UBA11358 > UBA11358. The sequence goes on along the minus strand of JAMFSG010000390.1, from coordinate 14,231 downwards.
GAGCCGAATTACGAACGAATTTTTTCCGCAACCAATCCGCCGCTGAAACGTCTGGCGTTGTGGTGCGATTACATCCGCAGCGTGCAACAGCAGCGCCAAAAAAAGTATGGCCACGTTTGCGGCTGTCCTTACGCGAGTGTCGGCGGCGAGTTGGCGACGCAGGATAAAAAAGTCCGTTTGAAGGCGAAGGATCTGGTCGGCCGTCATGTGAAATATCTGGTAAGCGCGATCGCCGATGCGATTTTGGCGGGCGACGTGGAACCGGGCGATGCGGAAATCAAGGCGCAATTGGCACACGCTTTCATCATCGGCCTTTTGCTGCGTGCGAAGATTTACGACGACTTGAAAATTTTGGAATACGCGGATGATGGCGTATTTGCAGTAATCGGGACCAAAATCGGTGCGCGGGAAAAAGCGCGGTAACTTTTTTAGTTTCTGCTGAAATTTCAGAAACGGTTTTAATCAAAAGATTTTATGTGGATTGTTCGTTTAGCTCTGAACCGGCCTTATACGTTCGTGGTGGCCGCGCTGTTGCTGGTGTTGATGACACCATTGATCCTAATCAAGACGCCGACGGATATTTTTCCGGCGATCAACATTCCCGTCATCAGCATCGTGTGGAATTACACCGGCCTCGATTCGCAGCAGTTTGAGCAGCGCATCACCTACGTCAACGAACGCGTGCTGACGGTCACGGTCAATAACATCGAGCATATTGAATCCACGACCTATAACAGCATCGCGGTCGTGAAAGTTTTTCTTCAGCCGGGCGCGTCCGTGGATGCGGCCGTGGCGCAGATCACCGCCGTTTCACAAACCATTTTGAAACAGATGCCGCCCGGCACGACGCCGCCGCTCATCATCCAATATAACGCCTCGACGGTGCCGATTTTGCAATACAGTTTCAGCAGCCCGAAAATGTCCGAGCAGGAAATGTTCGACGTGACGGCCAACCAGGTCCGCGTCGGCCTGGCCAACACGCGCGGCGCGATGATCCCGTATCCTTACGGCGGCAAACAGCGCGTCATCTCGGTGGATTTGAATCTGTCCGCGATCAAGGCAAAAAATCTTTTGCCGCAGGATGTCGTTAATGCCATCAATGCGCAGAACCTCGTTTTGCCGAGCGGCACGACCAAGATCGGCCCGACGGAATATGACGTGGCCGTGGATGCGAATCCGCGTTTGATCGCCGACTTGAACCATCTGCCGATCAAGGTTGTGAACGGCGCGACGATTTACATCAGCGATGTGGCGCAGGTTCACGACGGTTATCTGCCGCAGCAAAATGCCGTGCGCCAGGACGGCGTGCGCGGCGCACTATTGACAGTGTTGAAGGCGGGCAGCGCTTCGACGCTCGATGTCGTGCGCGGGTTGAAAGCCGCGTTGCCGGGCGTGATGGCGACCGTCACTTCTGATTTGCACGTCAAAGAATTTGCCGATCAATCGCTCTTCGTGCGCGCGGCCATCAGTGGCGTTTTGCGCGAAGGAATCATCGCCGCCGCGTTGACCGCGTTGATGATTTTGCTGTTCCTTGGTTCGTGGCGCAGCACATTGATCATCGCGCTTTCGATTCCGTTGTCCGTGCTTTCGTCCATCGCCATTTTGAGCGCGCTCGGCGAAACGATCAACTTGATGACGCTCGGCGGTCTCGCACTGGCGGTCGGCATCTTGGTGGATGATGCGACGGTGGCGATTGAAAATATTCATCATCACATGGCGAACGGCGAACCGTTGACCGACGCCATTTTGAAAGGTTCGCAGGAAATCGCGTTGCCGGCGTTCGTCTCGACGTTGTGTATCTGCATCGTGTTCGTGCCGATGTTTTTTCTCGCGGGTGTGGCGCGTTACCTGTTCGTGCCGCTCGCCGAAGCCGTGGTGTTCGCGATGCTCGCGAGCTATGTGATTTCACGGACGCTCGTGCCGACTTTGGTGATGTGGTTTTATCGCAATGTCGATTTGCACGGGGGCCACATGGACGCAGCCAAAGTGCCGTTGTTGATGCAGCCGTTCATGAAATTCCAGCGCGGCTTTGAAAATGCTTTCGACCGTTTTCGCAATGGCTATCGCGGTTTGCTCGCGAACTGTTTTCAACATCGCAAACCGTTCGCGCTGGTCTTCCTGGGCTTTTGCCTCGCGTCGTGGCTGCTCGCGCCAATTCTTGGCCGCGACTTTTTTCCGGCGGTGGACGGCGGGCAATTCATGTTGCACATCCGCGCGCACACCGGCACGCGCATCGAGGAAACTGAACGGCTCGCTGACCAGGTCAACCAGGTCATACGCCGCGAAGTTCCTGCGCGCGAACTCGGCGGCATTCTCGACAACATCGGCATCCCGAATTCCTCGATCCAATTGAGTTACAACACCAGCGGCATCATCGGGCCGGGCGACGCGGATATTTTGGTGCAATTGAAACCCGGCCACGCGCCGACGGAAAATTACGTCCGCAAATTGCGCGAAAGTTTGAACCGCGAATTTCCCGGCACCATGATTTATTTCCTGCCGGCGGACATCGTGAGCCAGACGTTGAATTTCGGTCTGCCCGCGCCACTCGATATTCAAGTCGTCGGCCGCAACATCGCGACGAACCACATCATCGCCGAAAAATTGGCCGATCAAATCAAACACGTTTCCGGCGCGGTGGACGTGCGCGTGAACCAGCCGAACGACTGGGCGCAATTCAAAATTACCGTGGACCGTTCCAAGGCCGCGTCGCTGGGTTTGACCGAGCAGAACGTGGCGAATTCCGTTTTGTTAAGTTTGAGCGGCAGCACGCAGGTAACGCCGTCTTACTGGCTCGATCCCAAAGTGGGCATTGAATATCTCATTGACGTGATGGCACCGCAATACGCGATGGATTCCATTGCGCAGCTCAAGGCGATGCCGATCAGCGCGGGCGTGGGCGCGGGCAATGGCGCGCAAATTCTCGACAATCTTGCGAGCATCTCCCGCGTGAATGTAGCACCCGTCGTCTCACACTATAGCGTGCAACCGGTCATTGACGTTTACGGCGGCGTGGATGGACGCGACCTTGGCAGCGTGCTCGGCGGCATCCAGCCGATCGTGGATCAGGCGAGAAAAGAATTGCCGCGCGGCAGCAGCATCATCGTGCGCGGTCAGGCGGAAACAATGCGCTCCAGTTTCATCGGCCTTGGCGTCGGTTTGGTCGGCGCGATCATGCTGATTTATTTCCTGCTCGTAATCAATTTCCAGAACTGGCTGGATCCGTTCATCATCATCACGGCGTTACCCGGCGCGCTCGCGGGCGTGATCTGGGGATTGTTTTTGACGCAGACGACGATGAGCGTGCCCGCGTTGATGGGCGCGATCATGAGCCTCGGCGTGGCCACGGCGAATTCCGTTCTCGTCGTCAGTTTCGCGCGGGAAAATTTGCATCGCGGCATGGCGCCGATCACCGCCGCGCTCGAAGCGGGCGCGGGACGTATCCGCCCGGTTTTGATGACCGCGATGGCGATGGTCATCGGCATCTTGCCCATGAGCCTCGGTCTCGGCGAAGGCGGCGAGCAAAACGCGCCGCTCGGCCGCGCCGTCATCGGTGGCCTCGTGTTCGCGACTGTCGCCACTTTGTTTTTCGTTCCCGTCATTTTCAGTTTTATGCACCGGCACCATGAACATCGCAATTTAACGACCACGCCATGAGCTCAAATCCAAATTCATCCGCGCCACCGCCCGTCGGCCTGGGCAAAATCTTAAAAATCGTCGTCGTGCTCGTCGTCATCGGGCTGTTGATCGGCTTCGTGCCGCGCTGGTTTTCGCGCCGCGCGCTGGCGACGGAAGAGAAATCAGATTCCGTCCCCAGCGTGAGCGTCATTTCGCCCGCCGTCAGCAAACCGGATTTCAGCACGCCGTTGCCGGCGGAAGTCCAGGCGTTCGTGCAGGCCTCGATCCACGCGCGCGCCAGCGGTTATCTAAAAAACTGGTATGCCGACATCGGCAGCATCGTGACGAACGGCCAGGTGCTCGCGGAAGTTGACACGCCGGAATTGGATCAACAAATTTCGCAGGCCAAAGCGCAACTGGATCAGGCGAAAGCGTCGCTCGGCCTCGCCAAGACCACCGCCGACCGTTGGGCGGATTTGGCGAAAACCGCCAGCGTCAGCGACCAAGATAACGCGGAAAAACAAGCTGATTATATTTTGCAACAGGCGAACGTCGAAGCGGCCGGAGCGAATCTGCATCGTCTGCAAGACCTGAAAAATTTCGACCTCGTCACCGCGCCGTTCGACGGCACGATCACTGCGCGCAACACTGACATCGGCCAGCTCATCAACGCCGACAGCGGCGCGGAATTGTTCCGCCTCGCGCAGGTCAATCCGTTGCGCGTTTATGTCCAGGTGCCGCAGCCGCTCATCCATGCGATCGCGCCCGGCCAGACCGCGCAGTTGACGTTCCAGGAATTGCCCGGAAAAATTTTCGAGGCGAAAGTCACGCGCACCGCCGGCGCGGTGGATCCCACTTCGCGCACGCTGCAAGTCGAGTTGCAGGCGGATAATTCCAAAGGCGAAATTCTCGCCGGCAGTTACGCGCAAGTGCGCTTTGGTGAAATCGCCTCGACCGTGCCGATCCTGGTGATTTCCGACAACGCGCTGATTTTCCGCGCGCAGGGAATGCAGCTCGCCGTCGTCGGCAGCGACAACAAAGTATCGTTGCGCGACGTGCGCCTCGGGCGCGATTTCGGCAACACCATCGAAGTCTTGAGCGGTCTCAACGCCGACGATCGCGTCATCAATAATCCGCCTGATTCCATCGCCGACGGCGAACTGGTGGAGATCGCCAAACCCGCGGACACGAATTCTCCCGCCAAATGAAAACTGCGGAAACAAAAGCACTTTTTACAGAAGATAACGAAGTGAACAAAGGTGAAAAAACCTTTGAGGCGCACGCAAAATGCAGCCTTCGTTCTCTTTGTTGCCTTCTGTTAAGTTTTAGTTTGGCCGGTTGCGCTGTCGGGCCGGATTACAAACGTCCTGACGTCACAAAAAATCAACCTTTGCCGAAAAATTTTAGCGCGGCGGACACGAACGGCGTCGTTTGGAAACTTGCCGAGCCGTCAGCGAATCAGCCACGCGGCGACTGGTGGAATTTTTTCAGCGACGACGAATTGAATTCGCTCGAATCGCTCGCGCAAACGAACAACCAAAATCTCGCCGCCGCGTTTGCACGATTTCAACAGGCGCGCGATTTGATCGGCGTCGCGAACTCGGAATTTTATCCACAAATTTCCGCCGGCGACACGCCGAACGGCGACGTCACACGCCAGCGCACCAGTGTGAATCAACCCGAACGCGGCATTCCTGCCGGGGCGGCGAGTATTTACAACACATTCACCGCGCCGATTTATCTTGGCTGGGAAATGGATTTGTGGGGACGCGTCCGCCGTTTGTCCGAAGCCGCACGCGCACGTTCGCTCGCCAGCGCAGACGATTTGGAATCCACCAAACTTTCGGTCGCCGCCGAAGTCGCGGATGATTTTTTCACCATCAAAACGTTGAATAACGAATATATGCTAGTCACGAATACGATTCAGACGTATCGCCGTTCGTATGAACTCACGCAAAATCTTCGCAAAGGCGGTGCCGTTTCCGATCTCGATGTGGCGCAGGCGGAAACTGAATTGCGCGCGGCTGAAGCGCAGTTGCCGGACATCGAATTGCGCCGCACGCAAACGCTGCATGCGCTTGCGATCTTGTGCGGTGAACCTCCGGTCGGATTTTTGGCGGCGACCAATTCTTTGTCCACCAACGCGCCGATTGTCCCGCCGAGTTTGCCGAGCGAATTGCTGGAACATCGTCCGGACATCGCGGCGGCGGAACGTCGCATGGCCGCAGCAAATGCGGATGTCGGCGTGGCGAAAGCCGCATTTTTCCCGACCGTGAAAATTGACGGCCTCGCCGGTTTTCAATCCATCAGTTTTAGTTCGTGGTTCAATTGGTCGAGCCGCATGTGGTCGGTCGGCCCGTCGCTCGAATTGCCGCTGTTCACCGGCGGTCTAAATCGGGCGAATCTCAAAGCCACGCACGCTGCTTACGACGCGACCATCGCGGATTATCGCCAGACGGTTTTGACCGCGTTCGGCGAAGTGGAAGATCAGCTCGCGGCGCAAAAATTATTGGCCACCGAATGGAGCGCGGAAAACGCCGCCGCCAACGCCGCGCAACGCGCGCTCGATGTCGCGAACAATCAATACAAGGCCGGTTTGACGACTTATCTCAATGTCGCGACGGCGCAGACTTTGGCATTGAGCCACGAACAAACGGCGGTGCAACTTCAAGGCCAGCGTTTGACGGCGACGGTCAACTTGATCAAAGCGCTTGGCGGCGGCTGGGAAGGAAATAAAAAATAAATCGCGAACGCGAAATAAAATTCAAAAAAAAAGCGGCGACTGAAATTCAGTCGCCGTTTTTTGTTTTGGAAATGGAAAATTATTTCCCGTGCGAAATCACCACTTTGCCGAAATGCGAACCGCTGATTTGATATTGATATGCAGCAGCCGCTTCAGCAAATGGAAACACACGATCAATCACCGGTTTGATTTTGTTCAACGCAAGCGCGCGATTTAGCGCTTCAAACATCGCGCGGCTGCCCACGAAAATTCCATTCACGGTCGCAACTTTACCCAAAATTTCCCGCAACGGCACATCGCTCGTGAATCCACTCACGCCGCCAACGACATGCACCTGGCCATTCGCGGCGAGCGAGCGCAATGATTTTGGAAACGTGCCGGTGCCGCCGACTTCGACGACGTGGTCCACGCCGGTTTTATTCGTCAGCCGAAAAACTTCTTCTTCCCAATCCGGCGTCGTGCGGTAATTGATCGTTTCGTCCGCACCGAGTTTTTTTGCGCGCGCCAATTTTTCATCGCTGCTGGAAGTGATGATGACGCGCGCGCCGTGCATCTTGGCGATCTGCAAAGAAATGATGGAAACGCCGCCGGTGCCAAGCAACAAAACGGTTTCGCCGGCGGAAATTTTTCCGCGCACGACCAGCGCGTGCCACGCGGTGACGCCCGCACACGGTAACGTCGCAGCTTCTTCAAAACTTAAATGTGGCGGAATTCCAACAATGCCGTCTTCAGATAGCGCGGCGAATTCAGCAAGCATTCCATTCAACGCGCCGCCGAGCGCGGTGCTCGGAACGTCGCGGCGAAACGCACCGTTCTGCCAGCCTTGGAAAAAAGTTCCGGCGACGCGATCGCCGATTTTCCAGTGCGAAACTTTTTCACCGACCGCAACGATTTCACCGGCGCCGTCGGACAGTGGAATCAACGGTAAATTGGCTTTGCCATAGCGACCGTCGGCAACCATCAGGTCGCGATAGTTGAGGGAATTAGCGTGCACGCGCACGAGCACTTGGCCGGGCAAAACTTGGGGTTCAGGAATCTCCACGAGCCGCAAAGAATCTGGTCCGGTTTGGCTGTGAAGTTGAAATGCTTTCATGTGAAAATAATAGACGAAATTTTAGTGGAATTTCAACGGCCATAAAAAAAGCCGGAGCTTTTCAGCCCCGGCTTTTGAAGTTCATTAAGTGATACATCAAACCAGCACCACGTCTTCTTCGACGTCCGGCTTTTCGCTTTCTTCGATCTTTGCGCGCATTTTTTTCAACGCGCCGTCTTGGATCTGGCGGATGCGTTCACGCGTGACGTCGAAGCGCACGGCGATTTGTTCGAGCGTCTGCGGATTGCCATTTTCCAAACCGAAACGCATCGCGAGAATCCGGCTTTCGCGGGAATCCAAAGTTGCCAGCGCATCGCGCACGAGGCCGCGATCATTTTCTTTCACCAATTCATCGAATGGCGCGGCGGCGTTTGCATCCGCAACGACTTCGGAAATCGGTTTCGGTTCGTCGTGGCCGAGCGGCGCGTCGAGCGAAACGGGCGTTTTGCTCGCGTCGCGATATTGCTGGATGCGGCGCACGTCGAGGCCGAGATGATGCGCGACTTCTTCGTCCGACGGATCGTGGTTGAAGGCGGCGCGGAGTGCCACTTCCGCCCGGCGGATGTGTGCCATTTTGTCCACAACGTGCACGGGCAAACGGATCGTCTTCGACTGGTTCGCCAGCGCGCGCATCATGGATTGTTTGATCCACCACGCGGCGTAGTAAGAAAGTTTCGCGCCCTTGGCCGGGTCAAAACGTTCGACGCCTTTCATCAAGCCGATGTTGCCTTCGTTGATCAAATCAAGCAACGGCAGGCCGAGGCCTTCGTAGTCGCGCGCGATCTTCACGACCAGGCGCAAATTCGCCGTGATCATTTTTTCGCGCGCTTTCTTGTCGCCGCGTTTGACCCGTTTTGAAAGGGTAATTTCCTCTTCCGGCGTGATCAATTTCACACGGCCAATCTCGTTCAAATACAATTGCAGCGAATCGCCGCTCAATGATTCCGCCGGAACCGTCGCGACAAATTCAGTTTCCTTCGCCGCCGTTTTCACGACTGCTTCGACCGGCGGATTTTCGTTGGCGAGCGCAGGTAACCGTTTGGTTACTCGCCAGCCGCGCGGCAGGCATTTCTTCGCCGAACGCGTGCGCGCCGAACGTCCGTTGAGTTTCTTTTCCGTTTCCTTCAGCTTAAATGCAAGTTTCATAATTTCCCTTTCATTTACTTGTAGCAGGTTGAATGCCTGCTGGTTTTCCCGTGGCAAAAAGCTCCTGTTCGTCCCAGCCGCCGCCCAAAGTTTTGATGAGCTGGACCGCCGCGATCAGTCTTTGGCCGGCCAATTGCGCGTTGGCACGCTCGGCGGTCAATGAATCGCGGCTGGCGTCCACGACTTCGATGTAGGCGACGATGCCGGAACGATAACGATCCGTGGCGAGGTCGGTCGCGCGTCGTGCATTTTTCACGGCGCGCGTCTGCGCTTCCGACTGTTCGACTAAGTGTCGAATGCCCGACAGGCTGTTTTCGACATCGCCAAATGCAATGAGCACCTGCTGGCGATAATTCGCAACCGCTTCTTCATAAACCGCTTGCGAGTGGCGGTAATTCGCCTTGTTGCGACCGCCAGCAAAAATCGGCAGCGAAACGCTCGGGCCAAAACTCCACGTCCGGCTTTCCCAAGTGAACAAACTTGAAACGTCGCCGCTCAAATATCCGCCGGAACCGGTGAGCGTGACGACCGGGAAAAACGCGGCCTTCGCGACACCGATTTTGGCGTTGGCCGACGCGAGTTGACGTTCCGCTTGCGCCACGTCGGGACGACGCTCGAGCAAATCGGCGGGCAAGCCGGCGGGAATTTCCGGCGGCGTGGGACTCCAATCGGAATTCGTAAATGCGATCAGCTTGAACGTCGCCGGATTTTGGCCGACGAGAATGGCGATGGCATTTTCCAACTGGTCGCGGCGTTGCGCGAGCGACGCAGCTTCGGCTTCGGTCGTGGCCAATTCCGTTTCCGCCTGCGCGACTTCGAGATCGCTGCCGATGCCGCCTTCAAAACGGCCGCGCACAAGGCGCACTTGTTCGTGACGCAAATCCACGGTGCTAGCGACGGCGGCAATTTCCGCGTCGAGTGAACGCAGCGAAAAATAATTTTGCGCGACATCCGCATTCAGTGTGAGCAGCACGTTGTAAAAATCCGCGAGCGATGCCTGCGCATCCGCGCGCGAACTTTCAAAATTCCGGCGCACGCGACCCCACAAATCCACTTCGTAACTCAAATCCAGCGGCGTGCTGAACGTGTTTGCAGTCACGCTGCCGAAACTCGGATTTTCGTTCGGCGAATAACGCTGGCGGTTGTAACTCGGATCCGCGCTGATGAACGGCAGAAATTCGCTGCGTGCAACCCGCGCCGTGGCGCGGGCTTCGCTCACGCGCGCGACGGCGGCTTTCAGTTGCTGGTTCGCCGCGAGCGCCTGCGTTTCGAGCGCGTTCAAATTGGTGTCGCCGAAAAGTTCCCACCAATTTCCTTTCGGCACGTTGTCGAGCGCGTGGCCGATTTTCCAATTGCCGTATTCCGCCGCTTTGTAATTTTGCGGAATCGCATTCGTCGGCTGCTTGTAATCCGGGCCAATTGTCAGCGGACCCGCTTTCAGAGCGGTGAATGGAATCACCAACGCGAGAATCACAATCGCCGTTGTCACTGCGCCAGCAGCGCCGGGCAAATGACCTTTGGCTGCGCTCGCCGGTTTTTTGTTGCTGGTGAGTTTCATCAGCGACACGAAAAACACGGGCGTCAAAAAGAGACCGAACAGCGTGACGCCGATCATGCCGGAGAATACGGCCACGCCCATCGCCTGGCGCATTTCGGCACCGGCGCCGTGTGAAACGACGAGCGGGAAAACGCCCGCGATGAACGCGATTGACGTCATCAAAATCGGACGCAAACGCAAGCGGCAGGCTTCGATGGCCGCGTCGAACGGCGACAAGCCTTCGTCCTGTTTCACTTTCGCGAACTCGATGATGAGAATCGCGTTTTTGCACGCGAGGCCGACGAGCACGATCAAGCCGATCTGCGTGAAGATGTTGTTGTCGCTGCCTTTAAGCCAGACGCCGGTGATGGCGAAGAGCAGGCACATCGGCACGATCAAAATGATCGCGAGCGGCAGACGAAAACTTTCGTAAAGCGCCGCGAGCACGAGGAACACGAGCAACAAGCACAACGGATAAACATACAGCGCAGTGTCGCCGGCGAGAATCCGTTGATACGTCAAATCCGTCCATTCGTAAGCCATGCCGCGCGGCAGATTATCTTCCGCGAGTTTGGCCAGCGCGGCTTCGCCCTGGCCGGAGCTGAATCCGGGCGCGGGATTGCCGTTGATTTCCGCCGCCGGATAACCATTGTAACGCATCACGCGCGCGGGGCCGTGCGATTCGGTCACTTTCACGACTGCGCCGAGCGGAACCATCTGGCCTTTGTCATTGCGCGTCTTGAGTTTCAAGATGTCGTCGGGATGCGCGCGGAATTGCGCGTCCGCCTGCGCGATGACTTCAAACGTGCGGCCAAAGCGGTTAAAATCGTTGACGTAAAGCGAGCCGAGATAAATCTGCAACGTCTCGAAAAGATTATCGAGCGGGATGCCCTGCGTCTTGGCTTTCAAGCGATCCACGTCCGCGTCGAGTTGAGGCACGTTGACGGTGAACGTCGAGAACGTTTGCGCGAGGCCGAGATTCGGGTGCATGTAAGTCTGGCCGACGATGCCCATGATGTTCCCGTAAAGCGCGTCGTAGCCGAGGTCGGCGCGATCTTCGACATACATTTTGAAACCGCCGATCGTGCCTAGGCCGTTCACGGCGGGCGGCGGCACGGTCAAAATAAATGCGTCCTGGATGCTGGAAAGTTTTTGGTTCAGCGCGGCGGTGATCGCCGGGCCGCTCAAATCTTTCGTCGTGCGTTCTTCAAACGGTTTCAGCGTGAAGAAAACGATGCCCGCGTCCGGCGCGACGCTGAAGCCGCTGATGCTCAAACCGGGAAACGCGACGGCGGATTCCACGCCAGGCTGTTTCATGCCGATGTCGGACATACGGCGGATGACGGCTTCCGTGCGGTCGAGCGATGAGCCGTCCGGCAATTGGCAGAACGCGATGAGATATTGTTTGTCCTGCTGCGGCACGAAGCCGGTCGGCATTTTATTGAAACTCCAGCCAGTCAGAAAAACGAGCCCGCCGTAAATGATCAGCGCGATGACGCTGAAGCGCAAAACGCGGTTCACGCCGCCGGAATATTTTTCACCCGCCCACGCGAAGAATTTATTGAACGGACGGAAAAACCAGCCGAACGCCGAATCCATGATGCGCGTGAGCAAATCTTTTGGCGCGTGATGGTCTTTCAACAGCACCGCGCACAACGCGGGCGAAAGCGTCAGCGAATTGAACGCGGAAATCACGGTCGAGATCGCAATCGTGATTGCGAACTGCTTGTAAAATTGTCCGGTCAAACCGCTGATGAACGCGGTCGGAATAAATACCGCGCACAAAACCAGCGCGGTTGCGATGATCGGGCCGGTAACTTCTTTCATCGCCTGCCGCGCCGCATCGTGCGACGACAACCCACGCGCGATGTTGCGTTCCACGTTTTCGACAACGACGATGGCATCATCCACGACGATGCCGATTGCCAGCACGAGGCCGAAGAGCGACAGCGCGTTGATGCTGAAGCCCAAACCGAGCATGATTGAAAAAGTGCCGATGAGCGAAACCGGAACCGCCGCGAGCGGAATGATCGCCGCGCGCCATGTCTGCAAAAAAACGATGACGACGATGACGACGAGAATGATCGCCTCGATCAACGTATGGATCACGGCCTCGATCGAGTGCCGCACAAAAATCGTCGGGTCATACACGACATTGTAATCAATGCCTTGCGGGAAATTTTTCTTTAATTCTTCCATCTTCGCGCGGACGTTTTTGGAAAGGTCCAAAGCGTTTGCGCCCGGCGTCTGAAAGATCGGAATCGCGACGGCGGTTTTATTGTTCAACAACGAACGCAAGCCGTAGCTGCCCGCGCCGAGTTCGATGCGCGCGATGTCTTTCAGCAAAGTTTTTTCGCCGTTCGCGCCGACCTTGACAATGATGTTGCCGAATTCTTCCTCGGAAATCAGACGGCCTTTGACGTTGACCTGCAATTCAAAGTTCACCGGCGATTTGACGGGCTGCTGGCCGATGACGCCGCCGGCGACTTGCACGTTTTGTTCGCGGATCGCCGTCACGGCATCGCTCGCGGTGAGATTGCGCGCGGCGAGTTTGTTGGGATCGAGCCACACGCGCATCGCGTAATCGCCGGAACCGAACAGTTCCACGTCGCCCGCGCCGGGAATGCGCGCGAGCACGTCCTTCACCTGCAACGTCGCGTAGTTGCGCAGATAAATGTCGTTGTAACGGCCGTCGGGCGAGAACAAGTGGACGACCATTGTGAGGTCGGGCGATTGTTTCGTCGTCGTCACGCCGAGGTCGCGGACTTCTTCCGGCAATTTCGGCAACGCCTGCGCCACGCGGTTCTGCACTTGCACTTGCGCCTCGTCAGGATCGGTGCCGAGATTGAACGTCACGGTCAGCGTCATCACGCCGTCGCCGGTCGCCTGCGAAAACATGTAGAGCGAACCTTCGACGCCGTTGATGGCTTGTTCGAGCGGCGACGCGACGGTTTCCGCGATCGTCTTCGGCGTCGCGCCGGGATAAGTCGCTTTGACGACAATCGTCGGCGGCACGACTTCGGGATATTCCGCGATGGGCAACTTGAACATCGCGAGCAAGCCCATCACAAAAATGGCAATGGACAAGACGCCCGCAAAAATAGGTCGCTTAATGAAGTAGGATGAAAAATTCATGGCCTTCGGATTACAAAATTATTCTGGTTGAAAGAATTGAATTAACGGCGCGCAGTCACGACGGGCGTGGCCGGTTCGTTTTCTGGCGTCACCGGCGATCCCGGACGCACGCGCGCCAGACCGTTGACGACGATTTTTTCGCCCGCCGTCAAACCGGAACGCACGATGCGTTTGCCGTCATACATCGGCCCGAGTTCAATCGGCTGATACGCGACCGTGTTCGACGGCGTGAGCGACAAGACAAATTTTGACGCCTGATCCGTGCCGATGGAGCGTTCGTCCACGAGCAAGGCCGGATGTTTTTCGCTCAACGGCAGACGGATGCGCGCAAACAATCCGGGCACAATGCGGCTGTCTTCATTCGTGAAAACCGCGCGCATCAAGATGCTGCCCGTGTCCGCGTTCAACTGGTTGTCGAACGATTCGATGTAGCCTTTGTGCGGGAAATCAGTTTCATCGCCAAGTTGCAGTTCGACCGGAATTTTGCCGTCGTTCTCGTTGCCCAATTTTTTCGCAGCGACGAGTTCGTTGAATTTCAGCAACGTCGCTTCGTCAATGTCCGCGTAAACGTAAACGGGATCCACCGAGACAACCGTGGTGAGCAACGACGCCGAACCGGCATTGCCGCTCACATAATTGCCTTCCGTCAACAGCGCGCGGCTGACACGACCGTCAATCGGCGCTTTCACTTCCGTGTATTCCAGATCGAGCCGCGCGGATTCCAAAGCTGCTTTCGCTTCTTCGTAACGTGCCTTGCGCTGGTCAGCTTCTTCCGTCGAGATCGCGTTGTTTTTCAGCAACAAATCAATGCGGTCAGCCTCGCTTTTCGTCTGGTCATATTCCGCTTTGCGTTGGTCAAAAATCGCCTGGTTCCAGCGCGGATCAATCACGAACAGCACGTCGCCTTTTTTGACGAACTGGCCGGATTGGAAACGCACTTCCTGAATGTAGCCGGACGT